>JBCCNE010000513.1:0-3792 GCA_039026015.1 Cyanobacteria bacterium P01_C01_bin.70
GATGAAAAAGCCGTCACGGATCGCGCTGGCCCAAAAAACATCGTCAGCCAGTTCACGTAATAGCCCGCGTGCTCTAGCGTGCAGCCCACTTCAAACTCATCTTTGTAGGGCCAAGGCATGCCCGAAGTGGAAATCCACTGCTGGTAGGGCATCTTGTGAACCAGGCCATCGTCCATTTCGGCATAGACTAGATAGACTTTCCCGATCACCTCTTCCCGCAGCGCCTTCCAGACGGTTTGGGCCGTTTCACTCAGGGCACTGCAGGGAGCAGATGAGAGGTGTAAGCCTTTTGCTTGGGCGAGGGTAGCGAGAGACTTAGCGTCATCAATTGCCATTGCCAACGGCTTTTCTGAATAAACGTGCTTTCCGGCTTCTAAAGCGGCTTTTGATACCTCAAAATGACTGCGAGGATTGGTCAAATTGAGCACAATATCAACCTGCGGATCGGCCAATAGCTGATCTAAAGATGCGTAGGTAGAAACTGAGTGAAATTCAGAGAACTTTTGTCTGCGATCGGGCAATTGATCGGTCACGCCCACCAACTCTAGCTGGGGATAAAAGGAAAGCGTACTGAGATAATAGTCAGCTACAAAACCACAACCGACAATAGCAATTTTCATAAAAGCTTATCCAAACAAAAATCAATATCAGAAAGGCTCTTCTGAGGAGGCAATCTAGTCAAAATATCACTTTGCGGTGATTTACAAACTCCGTAAACGTCAGTGATGCCAAAGCTTTCACACTTTTTATAGAGCCCGCTGCGGAGCCTTCAAGTCCCTGTACAGCCTTGAGCTAAAGGTCATTTAGGGTTTCCTTTTTCAATTAGCTCCTAGTGATTGTACCCAGAAAGAGCGCAGCACCTGCTATGGCAGAATGCGAAATTCCCCATCTTAAATTCGCAATCAAAAGCCTTGCCACATAGAGCTTTTAGCAGGCTAAGCGACTCTAGCTAAACGGTGGACTGCCATAGCCAGAAAATATTAAGGGTTACGGTCAACTGTGACCCAGCCCAAAAGTTTCAGGAACATCCCCCTATTGGCAATTTATAGCTGCCGCCAGTTCCATCAGGACAAGACGGCGAGCCATTTGGCTAGGCGCTAAGCCCTCAGATGCTGGCCTAGCGATATCAGTAGCTTTGTGTGGGCTGCTTGCTCGTCAGCAGAACTCATACAACAGATACAAAATTGAGATGAACCTTTCAAGAGTCTCAAGCCGAGGTAGAGACTTTAGGGACTGATAGAGCGATCGCCTTGGGGATAGTAGAGCTGCCATGACGCCCTCAAAGAATCCATCAAGTCTAAAACCTGTAGCGTTTCTGACCAGGGCATCAGAGGGCTTTCTAGCAGTCCCGCTCGTAAGCAGCGGCCCACTTCCATCGCCTGATATTGATAACCATAGCCGCCCTCAATTTGAGTAGTTGACCGCCCCCCCGAGGGCCATAACAAGCGTAAGCGCTTGTACAAAGCATTCGACTTTAAAGCCGCTTTGAGCCCTCCTTGAGGATTGGCCTGCGCATCTGATTGCCCGCTAGCGGGCAGGGTGGTGGCGTCTGGAAACGAATGCACGACAATTTGTTCTGGGTAATAAAACGGGGCCTTGATGGTAATCTGGCCCCGAGTACCCGCAATGACGGCTTGATTTGTGCCGTAGGTCTGTACGGTACAAGCCAACTGGGCTAAAGCGCCGTCATCATACTTCAGCGACAGGCTGCATTGTTCATCGACTCCGGTAGGGCCGATATGGGCAAATCCCGAAATTTGGGCTGGCTTTCCCAGCAGAGATACGGTCAGGGAAAGCGGATAACAGCCGCGATCAAGCAAAGCGCCCCCTCCTAGCTCGCGCTTAAACAGGCGGTTATCGGCATTAAATCCGACCGGATAACCAAAATCTGCTTGAATCAGCCTGATTTTGCCTAGCTCCCCCTGTTGCACTCGCCGACGCACTTCCTGCATAAGGGGAATAAAGCGCATCCACATCGCTTCCATGCAGAACAAATTTTGTGCTTTAGCCGTGTCGAAGATTTCCTCAGCCTCGTGGCGATTTATGGTGAAAGGTTTCTCGCACAGTACGGGCTTGCCCGATCGCAGCGCCAGCAAACAATCCTCAAAATGCCGCATGTGGGGCGTGGCCACGTAAACGACGTCAATATCTGTGGCCGCCGTGAGCTCAGCATAACTGCTGTAAGCCCGGCAGGGAGAAAAGGCCTGGGCAAACTGTTCAGCTTTTGTCGACGATCGCGAAGCCACTCCTGCCAACGTTGCCCCTGGAACCCGCTGAAGATCGCGGGCAAATCGGGCCGCAACCCATCCGGTTCCCAAAATCCCCCAGCGAATGCTCTCTTGATTAGCCATAAATCATATTCCATATCAATAAGCAGCGCGATCGCCTGATGGCGACTGCCAGCTGCCCCACTTTAACCAAGTAACGAACTCAACAAAGCCCGTTTGCCACCACAGGTGTTTTTTTAGCATGGGTCGCCTATCCGGTCATTACAGAAGGTGAGAAATCTCATCTGAATGTACCCGTATCAACCAGGCATGCCCAGGGCCGTCCCCGAAACAAGAGGATTTGGCCGCTCAATGATGACGGCTCTTAGCGTCACAGCCAGCTGCCGCTAAATAGGCAGATAGCCCCTACCCATTGGTGCGATCGCTGCGACCTGAAGATTTGTATCGCCTCAGCATCTCTAACATTACAAGCGATGCCAAGACAATTACGTATCAAGCTGCCAAAAAACATGCGTAAAGAGATGATGAAGTTTCATATTCTTATCGGCAAATTCTGAATTTCCACTGATTTTAATCGCAGTCTACTTTGCACAGACTTTAATTAAGCACCCTGAATATGAAGTGTCCAACAACAGTCTCTACTGATTATTTGACGGTAATTATTTCCCTCTTAAGATTAAACACGAATCAGGTTAAAGTTGAAACGGATGCTTAAAGAGCATTTGAACGATTTTTACATTTATTAAGTGAAGTACAAATTGGTGCTGCAGCGTTTCTCAAGCTAATGGGATATAAAAAAGTCTAAAACCTCTGTCATTAAGTAAATTAGCCTATCTCACCAGCTAAGGGAGATGCTATGGATGTCGTTCTATTGCTATGCTCAAAATAACTCGATTTTTGATTTTATAAAGCATTGATATTGCTGCCATTTAATCAATTAGGCCTGCATCGCTTTTATTGAAATTCATTAGCATGATTTGGGCTACTTAAAAGTGGTTAAAGGTTGCTAGCTACTTCAATAATTTATCTAGGGAGTATCAGTAAGCATGCCATTAATTGACCTCCGAGACCTCACGCTAGAGGCCCCAATTGAGTCTGACTTATGCATTATTGGTTCGGGGCCTGCTGGTTTATCGATCGCTCGTGAATTCGCGAATACTTCGGTCAAGGTTCTTGTGTTAGAAAGCGGTGGCCGAACCGAAGAAAGCGACACTCAAGCCCTATACGATATCGAAAGCGCCGGCTTGCCTCGGGTCATGGAGCAGCGTCAGGTGCGCAACCGCATTTTGGGTGGCAGCTCTCACACTTGGTATGGTCGCTGCGCGCCATTGGAACCGATTGATTACGAAGTTCGGGATTGGGTACCCTACTCGGGTTGGCCCATTACCCACAAAGATTTGCAAGAGTATGAGCACCGGGCAAGCAAGATTCTCGGACTGGGCTCTAATGATTATGGCGAAGCAATCCGGGAGCAATTTGCCATCGGTGCTCGGCAGGCTCTGAATCCAGC
The DNA here is from genome assembly GCA_039026015.1 of Cyanobacteria bacterium P01_C01_bin.70. Classification (GTDB taxonomy): domain Bacteria; phylum Cyanobacteriota; class Cyanobacteriia; order Phormidesmidales; family Phormidesmidaceae; genus Halomicronema. The sequence continues at coordinate 3,739 of JBCCNE010000513.1, forward strand.
TCTCCTCAGAGATCAGTTTTGGCAATACAGCAAAGTTTCCAACCGCGATCGCCA
>JBCCNE010000514.1:0-3769 GCA_039026015.1 Cyanobacteria bacterium P01_C01_bin.70
AGCTCCTGATGGAAATTGACTGATTGGGGCATGGACATGGGCCGGTAGCAGGTCATTGCCGACTGGCAGCAACAGCGCGATCGCAACTCGTAAAGCTGTCAGGGGGTGATCAAACATGGGAAAACGAGTGATTTATTATTGAGAGCGGACGAGTAAGGTGTGAACGATTGCCTGGGCAAAGGCGTAAAGGGTGGTCAGAAACCAGACGGTCAGCCCATAGAAAAACCAGAGCAGCGCATAGGTGTTGGTCCTAATGGCACGGTTGTACTGCTGCAAGTAATTGAGGACCTGTTCTGCCGTCTGCACGTCTTCAGGAACGTTGGGATAGCCAGCATCATCTAGGGTCGCTGTGAGTATATAGACCGTAACGGTGGCGATCGTCGCGCAGACTGCCAATAAAATTAGATTGACCTTGAAATGCCATAAGCTTCGCCTCAACGAAATGGCTTGCTGTCCGTTTCTTTGCCGATAAAAGAGTAAAACTCCAAAGAAGGTCATCAAGAGAATTGGCAAAATTATATAAGGAAAGAAAAGATTCATAAGGCTTGTAAATTGACTCATGGCTATAAATCCTGAGAAGAATTGATGCTTAAATTAGCAATGATTAGTTGCTAACTTAAGTTTTTCTGGAGCCACCACGATAGTCGAGTTTCAGGGCGATAATTTGCAACTTTAGGCTTGCCTTCTGCTCTTTGAATTGTCAGAGTTTTAAGGTTGGAAACGACAGACCAAAGGGTGCCAAACTGCTCTTGTCTCAAGTCTAGAAAGACTGGAGCCTTGGACAAAATATGCTTCGCTTTTTCGATATCTATCTGGGGAGCCTTTTCGAGACAGTCGGATAAACATTGATAGCGTTCTGCTGAGCGACACCAGCCAAGCCCACCCTGGTCAAAAGATTTCATTTCGGGAGCTTGAAACTGATTGGTAATAGCCAAGAAAGATTGGTTTCCTGGGGGATATCTAACCTGACAGCTTTGAGGTGCCGACTCAATGACGGCCATATTCCCAGCGGCGTCGGCGACCAAAAAATTGTTCGCAGAAGCGACTTTAGCGGATTGGACGACGGCGATCGCGGCGTCTACGGTGCTAGCGTTCTCCAGAATTTTTCTGATGATCAGGTGAAACGTAATTCCTGGCTGAACTTTTGTGCCATTGACAAATGACATAGCGATCGCCAGTCCTTTTTCATTAATGCCGTCACACCGGCCAATAAACACATCTGACTGGCTGATATAGGCAAATTTTCCTCGGGGTGCAATCAGACAGCTTTCCGTGGTTTTACGAAACTTGTAGAGCATGTCATAATTGCGCCCAAAAATGACTGAATCTTGGTTTCGCTGGGCAAAGGCGCTGCATTTCCCCGTCGTATCGAAGACTCCTAACCCTGAGACGAAAGCTCCCAAGCGCTCTTCTTCAATCTTCCAGCCTTGCGCAAATCCCTGGAATTCTGCAATCAGCTCAGGATAAAAGTGCTGTACTTCTCGATAGCATTGAGCACTAAATTCAGCCTGTACTTTGGGTATAGGAGGAAGCGAGACGCCTTTTTTATAAAGCAAACTGCCGTATTTAAAGCCCATCTCGTAAAAATCGCCGTAGAGCCTAGGATGGTACATTTTCTAAACCTTATTTCGCTATTTACAAGGTTTTTTGAGGACAAAAGATCGTCATGCCAATTGACTCACAGCATATTGTCATTAAATCGCGGTGACGCGGCACCTACTATCAGGTATCTATACCCTCACCCAGTCGGGTGAGGACAAATGACTTGACAATATTTCCTTGTCTGGTGACGCACATCAGCCTGAGTAAAGATCAGGACTTCAGGTTATTTTGGGAACTTAACCAACGGCAAAAACACTGCGATCGGGTTCAGCTTGTCACCGGCAAAATTCCGGGCTGAGTTATTTTCGGATGCGGCCAATTGCCTGCTGCCGTTAGGGCAAATTTGCTCGGCAAGTGAGCCATAAACCTTGCTTCACTCACATATGGTCTTATGACTGAAGTTGCAACCCCGTAGCCAAAAGAGTGCGGATTACGTCGCGATAGCTCAGCTTCAGTCAAGAGCGACCATAAAGCAGTTAAGCCATAATTATTGATAAATACTGCACTGCCGCTGCAGCAATGTGGAGAGCCCCATCGCTTGCCGACCAGTTACAAACCTGAGTGTATTTAGCCATCGCCATGGAGCGGGGGATGGTGCAAGAGATGCTATGGCAACATCCGGTTGATTGATTCACTGATATGCTGGAATGCCTGGGTGTAATTAATTCTGGCATTTAGGGTGAAGAGCATGTTGATTGCTGGGTTATCCAAATGGAGAAGGGATGGGCATGGGATGGGAGCCATTCTTAGGTAAATAGCGATGAATGCGACTGCACCGTCTCTGACGTTACTGATTGTGGACGATGATCCCATGATGCGATTGGGATTGACGACTGCTCTTGGTCAGCAAGCCGACTTCAGGATCGTTGGTGAGGCTGCTGACGGTCCCCAGGGGATAGAGCAGGCTAGCAGCCTTAACCCCGACATCGTGCTGATGGATGTGGGGATGTCGGGAATGGACGGCATTGAGGCAACTCAAGTCATCAAAGCAGCAATGCCCAGCCTGCGGGTCGTGATGCTGACTTCCCATACGGATGAAACTGAAATCATTGCCGCGCTCTCCAGTGGAGCCGATGCCTACTGCATTAAGGGGACTGATATCGAGACGTTGGCTAATGCGATTCGAGTGGCGGCTTCTGGGGCCGTTTATCTGGACCCACAAATTGCCCAAAAGGTGATGCAAAATCTGACGCTTTCCCGTTCTAAAACCCCGCAGGAAAGTGATGTCCTATTATCCAGTCGTGAACTCGAAGTCCTAGAACTCATTGTAGAAGGCTTTAATAACACTGAGATTGGTCAAAAGCTCTACCTCAGCCCCAACACTATCAAAACCTATGTCAAAGGAATTATGAATAAGCTAGTGGTCAGCGATCGCGTCCAAGCGGCGGTCGCCGCCGTCCGTCGTGGCTTGGTTGATTGATGACGCTGACGCGCACCAGCTTAAAACGGTAGCTGAGTATCCTCAACCATGGCCGATAAAACACGGATAACTTTCTGTCCTAAGCCAGCAGCTAGAACACCACAGAGGAGCGGCACTGCGATCGCCCCCACTAACCTTGCCGTCCCCACAGCGGCCCAACTCCCGTAGGTCATGTCCACCGACAGCCACAGATACGCCAGGATAGGCCCACCGCTCAGAAATACTCCAATCAGAAAATTGCGCCATGACTTTTCGCTTGATTCGGATGATTGCACGGGACCGGGCGCCATCGGTTTACTCCAATATGAGGGGAAAGGGCTGGGGCTAAAAAGCTGTTTTCAACTGTAAGGCAGAGTGAGCATCTCAGCATCCTGCGATCAGGTTTACCGAGTTGGGTGAGGACAAACCCTGCCAATCGACTACCCATTCGCGGGTGGGACACCCCATAACTATTTATGTACCGTGAAAGTGCCGGGTTCCTCTAGTTGCGGAAACTGTTTCATCATGCCCTACAGAATTGCTTGCTGTTCAACCTTTGTGGTTGCCCTGGTAACCCTTGTGGCAACGGGTTGCGCTATCCCTTTTAATGCTCAATCTGAAGACGCAGAGGCAGTACCAATCGCAGTTGAACTCGACTCCGTAGTAGCGCTGGGACGGATTGAGCCAGAGGGTGAGGTAATTCGGCTATCGGTGCCCAATGCGGCAGATAGTCGGGTGAATGAGATTCGCGTGGCGGAGAGCGATCGC
>JBCCNE010000515.1:0-3751 GCA_039026015.1 Cyanobacteria bacterium P01_C01_bin.70
GCCGCTGATAGCCCCAAAGGTGGCCTAAAGGTGTGGTGTTCCTACCATGCTTCTCTGACCGGGGCGTACCAGCCATCAAGGCTAGAAACCTTGTGGAATTATCTTATGACCGCGCTGCCCCAATTGCCGCCGCTAAGGGGCCGCCCCCCGGAGCTGTCGGAGGATTGGGTATTGGAATGATGACAGCCCCTGTAATCTCCGGTAAATCACGCAAATTTTAAGAATCTACACCTTTATCAGGGGGTTCTTGTCTCAAAATCTCCGACAAATTACGGAAATCTCAGGAATATGGAATTTATCAGGAACATCAGCCTCATGTTTTCTTCATAGTGCATCGGTGCCTACCAATCGTCACTTCTAGGTTTGGACCCACTATCAAGAGATCGAAATAGTCGAGTCATTCAGGTGCAGCAAACTCTCCTTAAGCTCTCAATCATCACTTCCTGGATATCGAGGCAAGGACTTTAGCCTCCCGTTGACTATTCTCCAGGGCTATTAAGACTCGGGCCTCGCTTCCGAAGTCGGTGAAGCTGATGGTGCCCGGTGGGGGTTGTGATTGAGAAACGTTGCGAGAGCTTTGCCAAGAGGTTATGAGGCAACCCCCGTAGATTACGCGACCGCTCTAACGAGCCCGGCTCAAGGCTTATCCAGCCGACAAATTTGAGCTGGCTACTTATCTCTCAGGCGTGAGTATCAGGACAATCCGACTGAGTTCCGTATTCGTTTCAGCTTCGCATTTTGGAATCTAGGCATCACCGGTCATTCAACATTCCGGGGAATAAATTTGTATGCACACAATTGACTTTGTTGTTAATAACGACTGGGGAGTTGGGTTTACCGCCCAACTCATCATCACCAACACGGGCACTGAGTCCCTCGATTGGTCCCGGTTATCTTTCGATGCCCCCTTCACGATTGAAAATATTTGGGGGGGCCGCATCCAGAGTGATGATGGCGATCGCTACGTCATCGATAGCGAGTTATGGAATGACACCATCGCTCCCGACAGTCGCATTTCCGTTGGCTTCAGCGCTCGTAAGGAGAAAGGGACTGACCCTGAGGTGAATAATCTCAGGATCAATGGCCTCGGTGCGGCTGACCCCATGCCGACGCCCCCATCCGCATCAGAGCCTGTTTCTAACCCCACCAATGGCGACATTGCCGACGCCGGCGGTGAGGCCATGCCGCCCAACGATAATGGGGCAGCGCCCTCTGAGAACGCTCCTGTCCAGCCGCTAGCAGCTTCTGGAGAAACCATCCGGATTGAAGCGGAGGACTATACCCGCTTTAGTGACAACAGCCAGGGCAATTCTGGTGGCAAATATCGTGACGATGCCGTTGATATTCAAACGACTTCGGATGTCGGTGGCGGCCACAACGTCGGCTGGATTCGGCAGGGCGAGTGGTTAACCTACGATGTAGCGCTGCCAGAAAGCGGCACCTATAAACTGTCCGCCCGAGTGGCATCGAAGCACAGCGGTTCGTTCTCGATGCAAGCCAGCATCGGCGGCGAAGACACGACCTTTACCTTCGACGGCACCGGAAGTTGGCAAAACTGGAAAACCGTCACGAGCGAAGAACTGACCCTCGACGGCGGCAACCATCAGCTGCGCTTAGACATGCTGAGCGACTCCTTCAACGTGAATTATCTGGAGCTGATTCCCGTCGATGCGGGCACGACGCCCCCCACCCTGCCGACTCCAGAACCAACACCGACGCCGGTGCCGACGCCGCCTGCCCCCGACCCCAATCCGTCTACGGGCCAATTCAACTATGCTGAGGCGCTGCAAAAGTCCTTCCTTTTCTATGAGGCACAGCGATCGGGCCCCTTGCCAGACGACAAGCGCCTCGAATGGCGAGGCGATTCTGCCATTAATGACGGCGCCGATGTCGGGAGAGACCTGTCTGGCGGCTATTATGACGCCGGCGACCACGTGAAGTTTGGCTTCCCCATGGCGGCTTCGATGACGATGCTGAGCTGGGGCGTCAACGAATATGAGGAGGCCTACAGTCAAATTGGTCAGCTAGATGAAGCCCTGGATGCGATCAAGTGGGGCACCGACTATATGCTTAAAGCCCACGTCACTGATGGCAACGGCACCAAAGAATTTTGGGGGCAGGTGGGTGATGGCCACATTGACCATAGCTTTTGGGGCGCTCCTGAAGCGATGTCGATGTCGCGTCCGTCTTTCAAGATCGATCGCCAAAATCCCGGTACGGATCTGGCGGCAGAAGCCGCTGCCGCCTTGGCCTCAGCGTCTATCATCTTCCGCTCCTCCGACCCCACCTATGCCGACGAACTGCTGACCAATGCCGAGCAGCTGTTCGAATTTGCCGATACCCATCGGGGTAAGTATTCCGATGCGATTCCCAACGCTGGGAACTTCTACAATTCCTGGAGCGGCTACAACGATGAGCTAGCCTGGGGGGCGGCTTGGCTGTACAAGGCCACTGGCGAGGCATCGTATTTGCAGCAAGCAGAATCGATTTATCAGAATCGTATCGGTGGTCTTGGCAGCTTTGCTCAAAATTGGGATGACAAATCCTACGGGGTGGCGACACTGCTAGCCCAAGAGACGGGCAAACAAGAATACAAGCAGGATGTTGAAGGCTGGCTGGATTCCTGGGTAAATGGCACTAATGGCGTGCAAATTACCGACGGCGGGCTGCGTTGGGTTGGCAAATGGGGCTCCGGTCGCCTGGCCGCTAGCACCGCTTTTGTCGCGGGCGTCTATGCTGACACCGTGGGCGATCCGGCAGGGCAGTACGGTGCCTTAGTCGAGACCACTATCGACTATTTGCTGGGCGACAACCCACGCAATTCTAGCTATGTGGTGGGCTTTGGTGAGAACTCACCTCTGCGCCCTCATCATCGAGGGGCAGGCAGCACTCCCAATAGCTCTGCTCCTAATGAGCATATCTTGTATGGAGCCCTGGTCGGTGGCCCCGATCAGCCGAATGATTTTGCTTATGAGGACGATCGCAGCAACTATGTCACTAACGAAGTGGCCCTTGACTACAACGCTGGATTCACCGGAGCCCTTGCTTACATGGTGGACAACTTTGGCGGCGACCCCCTCAGTAATGAGGAATTGAATGCGCTGCCCGGTATTGTGGTGGTTGAATAGCCATCAAGGGGGGTCTCCAGCCGTCAATCGCTGCCGGAGACCCCCCGAGCCAAAATGGACAATTAGCCGTTTAGTCAGAAACGCTCAGATCGCTGAAGCTTTTGTGCTGCAGGCTTCTCAACTCCGCGTTCCACATACTGCACTCGACATTCCACATGCCGCATTCTCCTGAGATTCCCAAAATAGTGCTCAAAGGGGTTGGCTAAACGCTTAGATTAGAGAAAAACAGCAGTGGATGACGGTATGAATGAGCAAGAACAGGCAGCGCCGCGAGTAGTGGTGGTGGGAGCCGGTTGGGCGGGGCTGGGAGCAGCCTATCACTTAGCGAAACAGGGCTATGCGGTGACGCTGTTGGAAGCGGGCAGCTATCCGGGAGGCTTGGTGGCCGGCTGGCAGACCGAGAAAGGGCGCTCCGTCGAAGCCGGAATTCATGGATTTTGGTATCCCTATCGCAATATTTTTGCCCTGACTGACGAATTGGGCATTCAGCCATTTACGCCTTACACCCGCTCTAGTCAGTATTCACCCCACGGCTTGGAGGTCGAGTCGCCCCTATTCCAGATGGAACCCTATCTACCGAGTCCACTGGGAACGTTTTTGTACACCGATTTCAAGCGATTGCC
>JBCCNE010000516.1:0-3725 GCA_039026015.1 Cyanobacteria bacterium P01_C01_bin.70
GGCGGCGCAGCCTGAGCGGCATACTCGTTGAATTTCACGAAGCAGGCATCGTAAATGGCATCCAGCGCTGAGTTTACGTGGGCCGCTTCCACCAAATCGGGCAGGTTCAGCAGCCGAGCGCAAAACTGGCCGCAGAGCTGATCGGCCATCACGACGTCGGAGCCGCTGCTGGTGTCAAGGCGATAGTATCGGCCATTCCACAGCTTTTTGTGAAAGTGATTGCGGCTTTGTTCAAGCCAGCGCTGGTATTGGGTGAGCAGAATCGGGGTATTGCCAGGGGCGATGTCGGCGTCGGTTAGGACTTTGGCGATCGCGATCGCGCTTTCCAACGCCGCCATCCACAGACCCCCGCAGTAGGCGCTTACCCCCTTGAGCTGCCAGTCGTCAAAGGTTTGATCCGGCGCTCCGGCATTTTCAGGAATGCCGTCGCCATCGGTGTCGAAGCGTTTCAGATATTTCAGGGTTTCTGTGATTGCAGGCCAGCAGTCTGCCAAAAATGCCACGTCGGTTTCCCCCGTCAGCTTATAGGCGCGATAGACCTGGATGACAAAATCACTGGGCAGATCCTTCCACTGGTTGCAGTCTTGATAACTGGTGTAGTTGGTTTTGTCGAAGGGATGCTCGTTCGGCGCACCCAAGTCGTGGGGCGTTGCTCCTTTCAGCTTGCGAGGCGCGTAGTGGTTCGCTTCACCGATGGTGTAGTAGTAGCCAATGATGCGGGGGCGATCGTCCGCCGTGGGAATCGCCCTGGCAAAGGCGCGAATCACCGCTTTCTCTAACTCCGGCCACAGCAGCAGCGTGGCAAAACCGCCATAAAGCCGAACGTCTAGGCTCTCATACCAGCGGTAGTCCAGGCACTCCAGCACCGCAAACTGCCCCACCGGGTCCGACTCCGTCGCTGCCGTCCACAGGGTACCGCCGCTGGTCAAGTCATACAGTTCGTTAAACAGCGCCATCTTGAACCAGTTGGGGAGTTCTGACTGATCGAGAATCGGCTGCTGCCAGTCGGCAATTTGCTGCCGCCAGGTGTCATATTGCGCTAGAGCAGTTTTAGCGATCGCCCAAGCATGGCAGCCTTCGCGACCAAAAAAGTCAGTGTAGCGGCGAAACGCGGCAGTACCCGCCGCATATTCGGTGACGGGTAAATCCCACGCCAGCGTCATGGGCATCTGTCGCGTTTCCCTCGGCTGCAAGGTAAAGCGCACTGCGATCGCGCAGCCCACCTGTTCCCCTTCAGCGGCTGGAAAATCGAGCGCCTGATTGCTCAGGGAACCATCGTCGGCAAAGGCATTCCACAGATCGCTGCCGTCCCCAGCGGGATTCCAGCGGGTGTGAAAGAACAGTTCTGTATGGGACTGATTGGCCGCCGCGATCGCCCAACTGCCCTCACCTTCTTGGGGCGATCGGCCCAGTTGCGACCACTGCCCATTCATCACGCAGCCCGCAACATTCCCCCCTTGCACAAACGAGTTGTGATTGCCCGCACTCTGACCGATGGCGGGAACATAATCGTAGTAGGGACTGCCGTCGTCCCGCTGCAGTACTTCCGGCGATTTTTCTGTATTGGTAAACCAGCCCACCAGGTTTTGCCAACTCAACATGATGCTGAGCGTGATCGGCTGCTCAGTAGGATTGTGTGCTGTCCACACAAATACCGCCACGGGGTAGCTAGCTTCCTGATAGTTCTGCGCCCAAATGGGTGAAAACTGCTCGCAGGTCAGCTCGGCGTCAAGCACGTTTTGGTAAACATACCAACTGCGGGGATAGAGGGCGTGATAGGTGCCGGAGGGGGAGTAGGGGAGTGGGGGAGATTTTGGATTTTGGATTTTGGATTTTGGATCGGCGTCGTTAGTGCTTGATTTTTCGACTGCCGACTGCCAACTGACGACTGCGTTTTCCTTTCTGCCTTCCCTTGGGTACCACTGCCAGGTACTTAAAGTGCCATCAGTCGGCTTCTCTGTGCAGAGGGCATAGGCTTGGGTGCGATCGCCGCTCTGCTCAAACACGCTAAATTGGCAGCCGGGAAAGGTTTGGAACGTATGTTCGCCGCCGTCGAGGTGCCAGAGGTTAAAGTCGCCGCTGGGCGATCGCCCGATACAGCCTGCCCCAAAGCCGCCCAGCGGCGCACCGTGCTGCGGACCATCATCTAAATTGCTGGCGTAGCGCACCACATAATACTGTTGCCAACCCTGTCCAATGGGATGCTGCCAAGCACAAGCAGGAATCGACGGCGAAGTAGAGGCCATATTGACAAGTAGAGGAAAGGTGACGTTTCTGCATCCTCAATAGTAGAGGTTCGGCACCCTCGTGTCTTATCAGAGTTCTCGAGGGTGGGGCGGACGGCGACGGGCTGAAACCCTGAGTCAGCCTGAGTCATTTCCCTGCCGGACTGACTAACACGCCGGAGATTCTTCCTGGCGTGAGATGGCGCTAGTGGCTGCAACCAATAGAGTGTAATGCGTGATTGTTAAAGCGCAGCGGTCTAACAGTCATAATGGTTTCACCGCAGTTATTGAGGTTTAGTATGAGAGCCCTGCTTGCCCAAATTAGGAGTGCGCTCAAGAAAATGCCGCTGCAGTCAATGATCGCAGCCGGCCTAGCCGCCATGATGCTACTGGTAACACCCATGACAGTGCCGCTAGTTAACGCAAGCGTTAGTGTCGATCTTCAAAGCCGCTTAGATGAGCTCAAAGCCAAAGGCCGCGAGGGCCGTCCCCGTACCACTGGCCAGTTCAACGCGGAAAAGGAGGCACTCGAAGGGCAATTTGGTGAAGTCATGAAACGTATGCGCCAAGAAACGGCTGAGGCTGCTGAAGAGGCGATTGCAGCAGTGCGTCAGAATCTAAAAGATCTACGGCAAGATTTACTGCCAGAAGCTAAAGTCGACAGCCTGCCGATGGAAAATTGATTGGGGGCAGCCTGCGATCGCTTTTACAGCATTTCGGAGGTACATTTTCATCTGAAGACAAAGGCTTCAGGTTGTTTTTAGCATCTTATTAGTTTCCGAATCGAAAGTCTTTTAAGATTCCCTCTTTAAATTGACATTTAGGAAATTTAAATTGTTGGTAAAGACAGGTTTTTAACACTATAAATATTGCATTTTGAAAATATAAAAGTGATTAAAATTAAATAGTATAAGAAAAGCTATTTAATCAATTATTAACGGAAAATCGAATGTTAAAATGAAAATTTTTGATGCTAAACCACCTGTCTTTTGAAGGGATTAAGACTTGTAATTATTCCTTTATTAGGGATTAATTTAACCCAATCATTGAAAATTATCCGTTGGCATTAACAAGATAACTATAAAGAGAAATTGCAGCTCTTACATTTAGAAAAAAGGGCAGAAGAGACTATTTACTCATGCTTTTAGACAAAAGCTCTTCCTTAAGCTGAAGGACAATCTAAGCATTCTCAAGCTTGCTTAAATCGACTCTACTTTAAAGGCGTTACTAAATGAATAATTCCGGGAATGTTAAGCACTGAAACGTGTTTAACGTGGCAAAGCCATGAAGAATTTCACTAATAAACATCGCTTCAAAAAGCGTCAGAAGTGGTACCAGGGTTATTGGTCTCCTTCTCAGGCTCAGCCAGTGGCAGCCAAAGCGACCGAACAGTCCACACTTTCTGCCTCTCTCGACTTGGCCTCGGAATTGCCGATAGCTGTCACAGTGGCAATTATCGTGTTGAGCATGCTGCCGTTGATACTAAATGTGATGGGCGTA
>JBCCNE010000517.1:0-3707 GCA_039026015.1 Cyanobacteria bacterium P01_C01_bin.70
AACTGCGAGCCAGAAAGCTGCCAGACGACCCTGTGGATTGCCCTCAAGAGTCTGGTGGACTGCCTGATTGAAAGTCGGCAGCTCTTTCCTGGTGAGCAAATTCAACTGCGAGATCAAGTGACCTTGACCAACGACTTGCAAGTCAGCATTGAGGCCGAGTGGGTCGAGCTCGATGGGCAATCGACTGCCTGCATTGTGGCGACGCTGAAAAACCAAACGGCGATCGCCCACCAGCAAGCCGCGATCGCCGCCCGACGCTATGGCCTCACCGAACGCGAAACCGAAGTTTGGCAATACTCACTCTTAGGATTTTCCTACGGTGAGATTGGCCAAAAGCTGTTTATCAGCATCAATACAGTTAAGCAACACATGAAGCGCATTTATCAAAAACTGAATCGCTAATCTCCATGGATAGATGTGTACACTACGTCCCGCTGCCCCCAGGCAAGCGGGGCTTTTGCTGCAGCATCCAGCCTTTCGGAAAACAGCTTTCCCAAATTTTTAAGGGCGACGAGGCCTCGGTTTGTTCGTGAAAGAAGCCTAATATCACCCGGCCTGGGTGATGTGGCAGCCATATCAACTTTGTTAAGTTAGCCACAGCTGGCCATAACCACGGATAATCCCTCTATTCAAGCCCAGTCCGTCAATCGCTCGCAACAATTTTTTCAAAACCATCAGGAATGATAGATTGTCCCGCTGTAGTCTTCCATAGCCTACGAACAGGCTAAGAAAAGGGCGCCGTCTACCGCATCAACGTAGCCCTCAGGCTACCCACATTTGATGTCTTGACTGTACTGACATCAATCGGTTTAGACCCATGAGTTTTAGGCGAATTATCAAATTTATGCGATGGCTTTTCACTCCTGAACAGCCCCCTCCTCTGGCGCTGCCCCCGGCAGTTCCCGAGTCTACACCGAGTTTGCCATTCAACGATCAATCAGACTATTCATTGAGGAAGTCCCCTATGTACGACTGTTCCGAAAATCTGACACAGCGCGATTTTGAAGCTCGTCGCACCGAGGCCAGTGAAGTGCGCGATCACCAGCGCGATGACGCTTTTGATGAGCTGCTCCTCACCCCACCTGAGGTCAATGGCGATGAAACGCGCTTCAAGGAGTTGGGCTTTCCAGGGTTTGCCTCCTTCACCAAAGCGCTATCCCACGACAGCAACGGCCTCGTTAACGAAGCTTCGTTCAACTCACTCCTAGAGGCGTTGCAGACTAGCACCCAAGAAGCTTTTGAGCAAGTGCAGTTGGGCGGCGGCAATCGCCTGCTGGTCAATCCACTCAATGCCTACTCTTTCCAATCGATTGGTAATGATTCCCACGGCAGTCGCATGGCGGCGGCTCCGGCGTTTGACAAGCGCAACACTGCCGTTGATATGGTCGAGCGCTACTGGATGGCCCTGTGTCGCGACGTGCGGTTTGACCAATATGCCCACAGCGGCCTGATTGCTGAAGCTTGCGAAGATCTCAACAATCTGGGTTTTGAGCAGGAGTTTGGCTTTGCCTGCACCCCTGAAACCATTTTCCGCGGTCCCTACGCTGGCTGTGCTGTCGGCCCCCATGTGTCGCAGTTCTTGCTGCAGGACTTTTTGTTCGGCAATCAGCTGATTCGGCAGATGCAGCGGTATCCGCGTCCCGGATTTGACTACATGACCGATCTCGATACTTGGAGCAAGGTCAACAACGGCGATATCAATCCCTCGGGAACTGACATTCTGGAAGGGGCGCGCTATATTCTCACGATGCGCGATGCCGGTCAATGGGTGCACGTTGATTTCCCTTACCAGTCGGGACTGTGGGCCACCATCATTCTGTTGGGCCAGATGGCTCAGCCCTCGGCGGCTAATCCCTACGGCAATGGCAGCATTACCACGTCCGAGGCCTTTGGCAGCTTAGGTGGCCCTGATGTCACTATTCAGCCTGGTTTAGCTGGGGTTTATGGCCTCAAGCATGCTTGGTTCCAAAAGTGGTGCGTGCATCGGCGCTTGCGTCCCGAAGTCTACGCCCAGCGGCTAGAACTGTTCCGTCGCGGCACCTTGGGCACTCCGGCTCACAGCCCGTTGAACAATGACAAATTCAACAGCTTCTTTGGCGAAGGGGCGGACGTTTGGCGCACCACTCGCGTCCTCGATCGCATCTTTGCGCACAACCGTCAGCAAAATATTGCGGATAGCCGAGACGATCGCGACGGCACTTGGCTGTTGCCCATGGGCTTCCCCGAGGGCTCTCCGGTTCACCCCGCTTATCCGGGTGGCCACTCAGTCTTTATCGGAGCAGCGGCGACGGTGGCGAAAGCTTACTTTGCCGACGGGCCGTTCCCCAATCCGGTGTTGCCGGTGGAAGGCGGCGAGCATCTGGTGCCCTATAACGGTGGTGACCTCACCATTCACGGTGAGTTGAACAAGCTGATTGCTAACATTACTCTGTTCCGCGATGGTGCCGGCATGCACTGGCGCACTGACGGCACCGCCTCAGGTCCCAATGCTGGCAGCGATCGCCCCGGCACGGGCATTCCTACGGGCGGCAACCTGCTGGGTGAAGCTTTAGCCGTCAGCATGCTGCGCGATACCCGCCGCACCTATCGAGAAACGGTTGGCGAGTTCAATTTCCAAGGTATTGGCGGCAACACTATCCAGTTCTAACGATGGCTCTAGAGCACGTCATCAGTTAATGCTAAAAACCTTGGGAAATAGCATTGCCGCGCCCATTCCAACTTCACAAGCTAGGGCTCACCCCCTTGCGGCTGGAGCATTGGGCAGCTAAATGATGACAGCTCCTAGTTCAGTGCTGATCAAGCTCATCCAGGCCAGCTCTATTGTTTGCGAACAAGGGGGCTGGCCTTTTCTGCTGGCGGTGGATGGCGAAAAAAGCCGTGCGATCGCGATCACCTCAATACCCTATCGGTCCAATGAGAGGATGAATTGCGCTCAGCGATCGCGCTTTATGGTCACGCTGAAACTATTGAGCGGCACGCCTAAATGACGGTTCTCAGAATATCCCAAATTTAGTATCCATACTGAAACTCTGGGTCTCTGTGAAGCACCGCTGTATTATTGCCGTTGCAGCAATACATTCCACAACTGCAATAATAGAGGCTGCGTTGTAAAGACATCACCGCACTCACGTCATTAAACCTTATAAAACTAACGCCTCCTAGCTTCCACAAGCAGCTTATCTCCTCCGTTGGTAAGGGAGTGGGGCAGGCGGTGAGGCGGGTAAGGTAAGTGGATGATGGGTGAAGGCAGAATTCTGGAAGGAGCGTTGGCCGATGACAGGGCGGATTGTGCAAATTAGTCTTTCGCATGGAGGCGTGCCCAAAACAGCGGTGCCGGCGGCGGCAGTATGTGAGACGGGGCTGGTGGGAGATCGCCAAAACACTCCCAACATTCACGGCGGGCCAGAAAAAGCCGTTTGTCTCTGGTCGCTAGAGGTTATCACAGCTTTACAGCAAGAGGGGCACAATCTGGCCCCAGGCTATGCCGGTGAAAACGTCACCATTGCCGGGCTCGACTGGTCACAAGTTGTCCCCGGCTGGCAGCTTCAACTGGGCGAAGCGGTACGGCTCGAAATTGCCAGCTACGCCGCTCCTTGTCGCAAAAACATGCGGTGGTTTGCCGACAAGCGCTACAGTCGCATCAGCCAAAAGCACTATCCCGGCAGCAGCCGCGTTTATGCCCGCGTCTTGCAAACCGGCACCATTCG
>JBCCNE010000518.1:0-3707 GCA_039026015.1 Cyanobacteria bacterium P01_C01_bin.70
AGGAAGAGGCCCATCTTCGGCACCTAGGGTGCTAGCAATTCGAATTTCAACTTCATCCGGATTCAACGCATCGGGGACGTCCTCCTGCTTGCCATAAGCATTGCCGCTAAATTCAGCGTTGATGTACTGCTGTTGATTGAGATAGTCCAGATGGCCCAGCAAATCGGATTTTTTCAATTCCATACCGGCAAAGTCAGTACCGGTAAAGTTGATCTCTTCGGCGGGATTTGAACCCTGATTCGCCCGATCAACCTTTCTCAAAATTATGTAAACAGCGTCGTCTCGGATGGTGATTGGCATATAGTTCCTACTTCAAATTCAACAAGCGCCTAGAAATAATGGTTAGACCGTAAGGTGATGAAAGATGATGACCTTACCTAACACCTACCAGCCACAATCAAAAATCTTGACGTTGACCCCATTTAGTTGACCAAGCCGATTTCTCACCCCTTAAGCAGGCATCAGTGAATGCTTAGCTTTTCAACTATTGGTTGAAACAATAATAAAAATCTATTGCGATCGCCGAAACTACCCACGGTGGGAGATGTGGTGGCAGCGTCTATAACTAATGGACGGGAGCTTGATGGATAGTTCTTGATGGGCGATCGGCCAACTTAGCAACCAAATGGGGGGCTTTATCATCATGGCCCATCGCTATCTGAGGTGAGCTAGATATCGCATTTAAAGACGTCACAGTCCTTGTAAAATGCAACAGCCATTAACGAAAATCTAAGGGCAATCTTAAATTCCGGCATTATTAGCAGCTGTTATTCAAAGCTGTAATGTGGACACGACGTTTCTGAAGGCAGTCAGGGGTCTAGGTTTTGCAGTTGAGCTTGTGCCGCCTACTTGAGTCCCGCCCAAAATTACCGGGGGCGAAATTGCAGTCCCGCAGAATTGGGGGATTATGGGCGAAGGCAGGATATTTATGACTTAGGACAAGCTCTTAAAGGTACTGAAAAATGGCCTAAAGCCATTGTGCTCAGACAGAGTGGCGTACCCTGTCAGACACAGAAATGCCGTAAACGCTTTTGTAAACGAATTAATTTTAGTCACGAAATTATGTCAGCCAGCTATATTATGGCCCTCGATTTGGGCACGACAGGCAACCGCGCCATCCTTTTTGACCAGGCGGGACAGGTTGTCGAACAATCATATAAAGAATTAACTCAGTACTATCCGGAGCCCGGTTGGCTAGAGCACGACGCCAGAGAAATTTGGGACGATATTGGCTGGGCGGCCAGAGGCGTTTTAGATAAAAGCAAGGTTGCGGCTAAAGATGTAGCGGCGATTGGCCTCACGGTGCAGCGGGAAACCTGTCTGCTGTGGGATAAGGAAACGGGTCGACCGCACCATAATGCGATCGTTTGGCAAGATCGCCGCACGGCTTCGCTCTGCAACGAACTGCGAGCGGCGGGCAAAGCGAGTGAAATTTACGATCGCACCGGCCTGGTGCTTGACGCTTACTTCTCAGCCACTAAGTTGGCCTGGCTGCTAGACCATATCAAACAATATACTGACCCGCCGATTGACTTTGACCGTACCCTCGCTGGCACCGTCGATACCTGGGTGTTGTGGAATATGACCGGTGGCAAGGTTCATGCGACCGACCACAGCAACGCCAGTCGTACCATGCTGCTTAACCTGGCGGAACATGATTGGGATCCGCACCTGTTGAAAATGTTTGACATTCCTCGCCGCATCATGCCGGAGGTAAAGCCGAGTCTGGGGCTATTTGGCCACACTGACCCCGGTTTCTTAGGGGCCGAAATCCCGATTATGTCAGTCTTAGGAGATCAGCAAGCCGCTCTATTCGGTCACGGCTGCGATAGTCCTGGCGCGCTGAAATGCACCTACGGAACGGGAGCCTTCTTGGTGGCTCATACCGGCAACGAGATTGTGCGGACTAACCACGAGCTGCTCTCAACGGTGGCTTGGTCAACGGCTAATGGCCACCAGTCCCAGGTAGGCTACGCGGTCGAAGGGGCCATGTTTACAGCTGGTGCTTGTATCCAATGGTTGCGAGACGGGATTCGCATCATCAACCATGCGGCCGATACGGAGCCTTTAGCGAAACGGATTGGCTCTAACGGCGGCGTCTATTTTGTGCCGGCTCTAAGTGGCTTGGGTGCTCCCCATTGGGATATGAATGCACGCGGCTCTTTTATGGGCATCACGGGGGGCGTGCGTCGAGAACATTTGGTGCGGGCGGTGCTGGAAGCGATCGCTTATGAAGTTAAGGAAGTTGTCGATGTCGTTAATGCCGGGGCACCCACTCCCATCAAAGAACTTAAGGTTGACGGCGGAGCCTGCCAAAACGATTTCCTAATGCAGTTTCAGGCGGACGTCCTCGGAATTCCCATTGAGCGACCGGCAATTCTTGACACAACAGCTCAGGGAGCCGCCTTTGCAGCGGGGCTCGCCAGCGGCTACTGGCAAGACTATCGGGCGCTCGTCAACAGCCGCGGCATCGAAAAAGTTTTTGAGCCCGGCGAAGCTGCTGCTGAAGCCCAAGCCAACTACGCCATGTGGAAAAAGGCCGTTGACCGCTCTAAAAATTGGGTTGAATGATCCTGATGGGCCTACCGACACTGGGGCGCGTCATCAATTGGCGGGTCATCAATCAATCATAAGGAAACTTGTGGTGTAAACGTTATTGCGCCCGCGCCAAACTCCATGAACTAGGAGCTGAAGCCTCTGTTGCCAAAGTATCGTGCAGCTAAATGATGATGGTTCTTTAGCTGGCGACTTCGGCCATTTCGATAACCTCACCCTGATAATCTTTGACCAAAAAGTTGAGCGGACTATCACGCCGAATCTTGTGACGCACGCCGTTAGTCTGAACCCGCATCAAGATTTGCTCTAAACAATCGTGGTCAAAGCAGACGTGGCGTTGGCGATCGCGGTGGCCACGGTTAGCCCCCCCAATGACGTGCAGCTGCGTATTTTTCTTGAGCTGATACCACAACCCATCGGGCTGGCTATAGGGCTGCGCTGCGGTTGAGAGCCCCGGCGACAGCATCGGATCAGCCCCTAAAGTTTGCTCATAGTTGTAGTAATAGTGCAGTGGCACTTCTGCCGTTTGCAGCTGCAGCATGCCTTCGTAAAAGCGCCGCGCCATTTCTAAATCTGACACCATAATTGTGTAAACCTTGGGGGCGCTGCTCAAAAACATCCACATCGCCCCGGCATAGCCCACCAGCAGCAAAACCATAATGCCTTGAGTGGACAAAATGTCGGCGGGCAGCCCGATGGCTAACGGTAGCGATAACAAACTATTGCCAAGCACGTCCAAATTGCTCATCAAAATATCAGCCATGAATATTAAATATAGCGAGATCCCCGTGAAACCTACTGGAGTATTCCAATTACAGATTGAGAGTTTGCCACATTGCCCAGAAGCTTTGCCCTAGCTTCACTTAGTTTATCAAGGAGATTTGTCTGCTCAGGCGACGTCAACTCAACAGAACCTCTCTTGGAGCTTTTAACCCGGCCAATACGGGATTTTGTTTAAAAACCGTTATTACTTTGAGAAACCTAGCTATAGTAAGAGGAATTTGTCGATAATCGTTGTTTTCAGTCACTACTCCAGTCGTGCAAATTCCCAGCTTTCCTGAATGTAATCATGCGATTGTCCAACAGCTCGGGCCTTTGAGCGATCGCGAGTTGGTGCAGCGGTTTAAGGCAGAGCCCGAGGCCGGACGTTA
>JBCCNE010000519.1:0-3698 GCA_039026015.1 Cyanobacteria bacterium P01_C01_bin.70
AGTGCAGCACAACGAAGCTCAAATCAGAGCGATCGCCAATCACATCGGAAATTACGTCTAAACGGCCCACTGCCAGAGATAGCGGGCCCATGTGCTGGATCTGGTAGTCGTGCTGATAAATGGTATAGCAGTATAGTCGCTGTTCCGTCTGATAGGGCGTAAACAGCGAACTGATGGCGTAGTGGGCGACCACCTGCTCCAGGCTAACCTGCGAGGGGATCGCCAACTGCCGATACACCCCTGCGGCATTTTGAAACTGAGGAACATTGCTGATGCCAGGCTCCAACCGTTCAATAAAGGCCGTTTCCAGCTCAACACCACTCACTTCCCCCGCTAGCTCGATCGCTCTGGCTGCGTAGCGCAAAATTTGCGTGCCTTCGGGCCGTGAGACTTCATCAAAGAACCAGCCGCAACTGGTGTACATCAATAGCGCATGATGCTGCATTTCCAGCAGCCGTAGCGCCGTAACTTGTTCGGCGGCGGCGAGGGCATGGCGCTGGTGGCTGGCGAAAAACTGCTGCCGACTCTGGGCCGTTCGTTGGCGCATTACGTGCACGTACTCGTCGCGCGCTGCCCAGGGATCTTGGAACAGCGCTGTGCCATACTGCTCAAAGATCTCCGCTAGTTCATCCCGCAGCCAATCGAGGGCGTCGCGGAGGGGGCGTCGCCACTGCTGATGCCACAGGCCGCCACCGCCGCAGCCGCAGTCATCCTGCCAGCGATCGACGCCGTGAGAGCAGCTCCAGGCCGTTACCGGCTTGAGCACTGCTTCCCACGTCGGGGGGTTGCAGTGCAGATAATAGGCCAAGTTAGTCACCGTCCAGCCATAGTGCGGAAATTCCTGCGTGACGGCATAGGCTAGGGTTTTTTCGGCCCCGCCGCGATGGTGGCCAAAGGTTTCCCCATCGGTGGCCACGCTGATGATTTGAGCCGGCCGATGATCCCCGCGCACGGCCTGCCCAATGCGACCGGCAAAATGCTGCGACGAACTCAGCACATCGTTAAAGCCCATATCCCGCGAGATTGGGCCATCGTAGAAAAAGACGTCGATGTAGCGGTGATTGCCTTGCGCATCCAGACTAGGCAGATAGCAGCGATAAGGCCGGGTGGGATCAATTTGACCGCCACCCACCTCATGCCACTCGGGAGCCGGATGTTCATTATTCGGCAGGGGGCGACAGCGCTGCACTTGAGAAGGCGCGAGAATCGTGAACTTAAATCCTTCGTCCACCAGTGCTTCTAAAGTGGGATAATCCACGGCGGTTTCGGCCAGCCAAATGCCTTCGGGTTCGCGATCAAAGCGCGCCATAAAGTCAGCCTTGCCCCAGCGAATCTGGGTCCTTTTGTCGCGATCGCTCGCCAGCGGCATGATGATGTGGTTGTACACCTGGGCGATCGCATTGCCATGCTCCGCAAAGCGATCGCAGCTGGCGCGATCGGCTTCCAAAATGCGGCGATAGGTCTCGGGATCATGGCGCTCCAGCCAGCTCATCAGCGTCGGGCCAATGTTAAAGCTGATATAGGCAAAATTGTTCACGATGTCGATCACGTCGCCCTGCTCATTCAAAATGCGGGCATAGGCATTGGGGCGATAGCACTCATGGTGAATGCGCTCGTTCCAGTCGTGAAACGGAGCGGCCCCTGGTTGGGATTCGATAGCGCCCAAATAAGGGTTTTCTCGAGGCGGCTGATAAAAATGCCCGTGAATGCAGACGCAGACTCCAGTGGCACTGTGGGGATCAGTCTGTGCTCTAGACGAAACGACGGCTTGAGTCGTGATATTGGGATCAGTCATGTAAGGGAAACCCTTGGGATCAAGGGTCATAAAATGTCCAAAAGGCTGGAAGAGCTGACAGTTGGGGCTGCGCTTAATATCTCGTTTAGCGGCAACGACTAGTGCAATGATTGGCGCGAGGAGACGTCAAAACTTGATGGCCCATGGCCCAAGGTCTAATGGAGTGCGAGCCACAGCCTGATAAAGCAGCGAAATAAGGCAATCGGGGCTACGACAAGAAAACACATCGCGGAGGGCACATGATCAATTCAAAAAGAGCTTTGGGGACAGCCATTACCGCGATCGCACTATGCCCTCAGCCAGAAGCGGTAATCGTCGATGCGCTGTCAATTCAACTTAAGTCTAATGATGGCAGCCCTTGGAAGGGCGATCGACAAAGTCTGTCAAAATGTGTTTTTTCCTTACATTCCTTATCAGAGCCGATGACACTTCAAGGCCTGATTCACTATCAGACAGTGGCTCTACTGGGTTTGCCAACGATGGCTCAAACGATGGCAATCAGCGACTTGAGGAATTCCATCTAAAATCTCTACGCTAGGGCCATCATCTAACTGCGCAAGGCTTCAGGCACAGGCATGACCAGGCCCCTTTCACAAAGTCAGCTAGTTCCAGCCCTTAGCTGACTTTGTCGTTTATCCAAATAATGACGGCCCCTTAGCTGCCCATCGTCGCGGCAGCCAAGGGGCCGTCACGATCTCTCTACCTTGGCCATTCGTATGACAGAGGGTGGCCGGACTTTTCGGAAAAATTACCGGGTGCACTGTTTAGATTCGCGAAAATTTGAGAACACTAGGCGAGAGCTTGAGTCTTTATCTAGAAGCGCTATCCCCTTATTTTTATGACGCAGTGGCCCTCAATCAGTATTATTGTGCCGACCTATCAGCGCGAGGAGGTGCTCTGTAGCACCATCGCTGACGTGTTGAAGCAAGACTATCCTGACTATGAAGTCATCGTGGTGGATCAAACTCAAGACCACCAACCTAAGACCCAGGCTTATCTAGAGTCCGCGATTCAGAGCGGTGACATTCAGTACCATCCGTTGCCTTGGGCCAGCCTGCCCGGAGCACGGAACTATGGGGTGGAGCGATCTCGCGGTGACATTATTCTTTTTATCGACGACGATGTGGAACTGCCAGCGGGCTATCTCAAAGCCCACGCCCAAGTTTTTATGGACAAGCCTGACGTCGGGGCCGTCGCTGGCCGGGTCTTTGACCGTATGAAGCTGGGTGATGATCCCCATCTGTCGATTGACCGCCTGCCGCCTGAGGCCATGGATCCCGGCATTGCTTGGTATCATATCGACTTGGTTCACACAACGCAGCCGCAGCGGGTGATCAGTGCGCGGGGCTGCAATATGTCGTTTCGGCGTGAAGTGTTTGCCAAGCATGGCCTGCGATTTGACGAACGCTTTCGAGGCAGTGCGGTGCGGGAAGAGTCAGACTTTTGCCTACGACTGCGGCAAACCGGCTACATCGTTTGGTACGCGCCAGAAGCCAACCTGATTCATCTGGGCGAAGAAACAGGTGGCTGCCACGACATCAGCACGCGATCGCTGGCATATCAAATCACTTTCTATCACAACCACTTCCTCCTGGGGCTCAAAAACCTTTCTCCAGGTCAGGCCCTGCGGCTTTACACCAAACTCTTTGACTGCCATGTGTTAGGCCATCCGCCCTGCAACAAGAGCGGCTCGCCGATCAAAATTGTTACTCGCTTCAGCTTTTACTGTTTGGGCTTTTTAGACGCCGTTGGCACGCTGATTAAAACCGGCAAGCGGCACCGCATCTACACCACGCCTGCCGATGTGCCTATGTCTTTATCCGCCCAGTACTAATTTGCTCGCTGCCCCAAGAGGAACCTTGTCCATGAGAGTCTTGGTCGCCAGTCATACTTACATCGTTGA
>JBCCNE010000520.1:0-3674 GCA_039026015.1 Cyanobacteria bacterium P01_C01_bin.70
ATAATTCCATTCCATATATCCACCGCTGCCCATAAAGACCCAAGCTAAAATTGCTCTGACGTGGGAACTTGGCATCGTCGCCCTTAAATCTAAAGGATGACAGCCTCTATTAAGTCACCAACAGTTGGACGCTTTCCCAGGGAGGTGAATTCCTTTATTCCCAAGCTGGTTGGCCGGCTGATCAGCGTCTTATCGGGTTGACTTTTGGCATGCCCTGAACCGGCACTCGTTGCCAGAGCCAGACGCCCCAGTGATAGGCGGTAACCGCCCAGAGAGAACCGGTGCTGAAATAGACCACCATGGCTAAGATGCCGAAACACAGGACTTGATACACCTCAAAAGCCCAGTGGTCGGCGGATGTCGAGGATGACTTAGGGCGCGATCGCCATCCTTGATAGAGCACAAACACCCCGAGGCTGGTGGCTGACCAAATCAGGCCGGTTACGAGGCGCACGGCCTCCGTCGGATGAGGCAGCAGCAGCACGCGAAAGCCTAGCTCTTGCAGCAATGCTGGAGTCAAGAAGGCTTTTATGGCGGGCCTGATGGCAAGCGAAGATGCAGGGGGCAAAGTCAGGAAAGGTGCCGACTGGCCGCCGCTGGGTAGGCCCACAAATCGGGCGATCGCGAAAGCGACAACCCCCAAAACAACGATGCCCCAGTCATACCAGCGCGGCCAGCGCAGCGACTCAAACACCCGTGAAAAGGCCGTGGGAATCGCCACATATTCGCCAAACAGTTCGGTTGCCGGCAGCGGCAAAATGGCGGGGTCTTGGCCGCCGACCTGATTAGTCCGCAAAAACCACATTTCAGCGTCGTGATTCAGCAAAATGGCCGAAATGCTGTCATGGGCCACGCGAGGAATCACGGTACGCCAACTCAGCAGATTGTTGATCGGGTTGGAAGTATTGGTCAGAGGGCGATCGCGGGATTCGATGCCTTCCAACACATTGGCGTTTTCGTGCCAGTCTAGGCGAGTGATGCCCAAAGGCACCAGTTCCCGTTGCATGCTCTTACCCAGGGAAATGAGCTCCTGAAAGAGCCGAGTTTGCGGATCGTCTGGGTGGCTTGCTAACCAGTCAGAGACTTCCGGGTTCGTATCTAGCTGATTGCGAATGACGCGAATGGTTTCATACAGCGCCTGACTGGAATCTTGAACGCAGGATTGTGCTGGAGTCACAATCGCCGCCCCGGTGCCGTCGCCAGTGCGATAGCGAGCCATCATCACCACCAGTTCCCGCTGAAATTCCGCAAACGGATTTAGCGTTACCTCCCCAAACTGATAGACGTGGCTGAGGGCCGGAATTTTCACCAGCACATCGGAAATTGGGCGCGTACCCAGCCAGCCCCGCTGCAGGTTGCCCGCGTATTCGGCCCACAGAGACCGCCCTGCCACAATGCCCTGGGGATTGTGGGAATACACCTGGTTGTAAATGATTTGCAGCCGGGGAGTTTGGGTAAGCGGCTCGAGCACCACCTCGCCGACGCCGTAGGCATAGTGTCCAGTCACCGTACCGGGCACGGAGCGGGATTCCGCCTGGTCGCCGCCGATGCCCCCAAACAGATGAATAACCAGCAGCTGATCGCCCACTTGCCAATCGGCGACATCTACCGTCGGTTTAGGGGTGATCAATACCGACTGAGTCGTCCCTTTGCGATCGCGGGTGTTGCGCCAGTTGCCAAAATTGACGTAGTTCAGGGCTTGGTCAGGTCCCGTGATGGTCGTTTGAGGCGTGAGTTCGAACAGGCGACGAGGGGCGATCGCCCGCACTGCAAACATGCCCGCTTGCTGCCGCGCCCCATAGATGTACCAGCCCGCCTCCCCGGCGGGGGAGTCGGCTAGCCCTCGCGGAGTTGATGGATAAACGCCGCCTTCCTTGGGGGCCACCTGAGGCCAGTACACCGTCTCAATGGCTCCGTTGAAGGTTTGAGTCGCCGGGTTGTAGTGCTGTACTCGCTGATAATTGCTGGGGCAGGCTGGCTGGCTAGGACAACGCTCGGCTGGCGGTTGGGTCTTGTCTGGCCCCAGCACCTTGACCAAGCCGTAAAACCGCTCCGGAATCTGCATCGGAATTGCATTGATCGTGACCACTGAATTGGCAAAATCGGCTTGGAGCTCACTGGCAGGCAGCGCCACGATCATGTCGTCTGCTGGGCGAGTGCCAGCCAGGGACTGTAGCGGCCCCACCTTTGACCAGCCATTTAACCGCGTGGGATGAATGCGCCCTAGCTCAATGCTGGCGATCGCCTCATCATCAAACTGGATGCCCCGCGTCACTAGCTCCAGAAACGCCTGGTTTGCAGGCGTATTGAGCCACTGCAGCCGCACTCGTTGACCAATTAAATCAGCGTTAGGACTGGTGTAAATTTCTATCCACACCCAGTCCATCGGGTCGGCCTCAGCCGCTGCCTGATCGGGCAAAATTAGCCGTCCTGACCAGGCAGCAACCGGCAAATATCCTGTGCCTGGTAATTGCTTGGCAGGATAGTCAGAGAACTGAGCAAGCCGAGCCGCTGGCTCCGGCGTCTGAGCGATCGCAGTCCGCTCCAGGCTCAACCCCCAGCAGCACAATAGCGCCAACAAGCCAAACATCACCGCGCGGCAAAATCGGCGGCTTCCAGCTTGTCCATATCGCTGCAGCCGCCTTAGCAAACCGCCTCTCATCCTCGAATGCGTCTCAGTCCCACCGCTGACATGCTCAAAGGTAACCCAATCAAAATGATTTGGAAACCGCTTCCTAACTACGGCTCCAACCCATGACTCTTGCCAATTACCCAACTGCGGCGAAAATATCGGGCTAGGCTCGACTCGTTTAGCGTCAGGCAGATAGGACGACCGTGGGGACAAGTCTGGGGTTTGCGAGTGCGCTGCCAAGCATTAAGAATGCGCTGCATAGCCGCCATTTCTAGCGGAGTGCCGTTGCGAATGGCGGTGCGGCAGGCCGTGGCCACCAGGGCGCTATCAAAATCACCGGCTAGGCTGAGTTCGTACAGAGCGTCGGCGCAGTCGGGGCGATCGCGCAGAGGAGCCGGTACGGTTCGCACAGTCCAGAGATTGGGGCCAAAGGCCTCCACGGTGAGCCCGATGCGCTGCAGCTGTTCAACTTGCACCGGGGTTAGATTGGTCAATGTGAGCGGCTCAGGGAGATCAACGATTTCCCAGCGATCGCACAGTTCCTCATACAGCACGCGCTCGTGGGCAATGTGCTGCTCGATCAGGCACAGTCCAGCGGGATGCTCGGCCAAAATATAGCGTCCATGCACCTGAGCGATCGCCTTTAGCGTCGTTGGCGCAATCGGTTCCGACTCATCTTCAGATGCAGTGCGATACTGGCCGCTGGGTTCGGCCAGCTTGAGCAGTTGGGTGAGTCGTTGGTTTCCACCCCGGGGCGGCTCAATCTGCGCTGTTCGCAAAACCTGTTGAATAGCCGTTTCGACCGCCGTTGCCCACTGATCGAGGTGCTGCAAAAAGACCTTTGATTTGTCAGGGGCACGATGCCAGTCGATATGAGAGGGGGCAGCGTGCAGGTGCAGCACGGCAACGGGAAAGCGATCGCGGGGCAGCGATCGCCGCAGCGCCGTCAAGAGTCGCTCACGCATCTCCGGCAGGTCAACCACGCGACCATTGAGCGCCGTGAATAGGCCATCGGGGCGGCGGCGATGGCAGCGATCGGGCA
>JBCCNE010000521.1:0-3665 GCA_039026015.1 Cyanobacteria bacterium P01_C01_bin.70
CGAGGGGCAATCCCCTCTAAGCTAGTCCATGATACCGTTACGCCAAATGACATGGATATTCAGTGGCAAGTTGCCAAAACTTACGAAGACATTTTTTATCACAAGGCCGAGGGCATTGCCAAAATTACTATCAATCGCCCTCACAAGCGCAATGCCTTTCGCCCCAAAACCGTGGTGGAAATGTATGACGCCTTTGCAGAGGCGCGAGAAGATACGACGATTGGCGTTGTGCTGCTGACCGGCGCTGGCCCCCACACGGACGGCAAATACGCGTTTTGCGCCGGTGGGGATCAGAGCGTGCGCGGGCAGGGCGGCTACCTTGATGAGGCAGGGATGCCGCGCCTCAACGTGCTGGATTTGCAGCGGCTGATGCGCTCGATGCCGAAGGTGGTCATTGCCCTAGTTGCTGGCTATGCAATTGGTGGTGGACAGGTGCTGCACGTACTGTGCGACTTGACCATCGCTGCGGACAATGCCGTATTCGGGCAAACGGGGCCAAAAGTAGGCAGCTTCGACGGGGGCTTTGGGGCCAGCTATCTGGCCCGCATTGTCGGGCAAAAAAAAGCCCGCGAAATCTGGTATTTGTGCCGCCAATATTCCGCCCAAGAAGCGCTAGAGATGGGATTGGTCAATACGGTTGTGCCTGTTGATGCCCTGGAAGCTGAGGGCGTGCAGTGGGCGCGCGAGATCCTTACCAAAAGTCCGGTTGCGATTCGCTGCCTCAAGGCGGCCTTTAATGCTGACTGCGATGGGCAGGCCGGACTCCAAGAACTCGCGGGCAATGCCACCTTGCTTTACTACATGACTGAAGAGGGCGCTGAGGGCAAACAGGCTTTTTTAGACAAGCGATCGCCCAACTTTCAGCAATATCCATGGTTACCGTAGTGTTCGAAACGGCGATGAATCGGCGGTAATTTCTTCTGAACAAGACTTTAGCGACGGTTGAAAAATCGCTTCCAGGTCTTTAGGCGATTTCTTGAGCATAATCATGCTCAAGTCGCTCAATGTCGGGCCGACTGAGCACAATGCCCTGGGGCCAAACGGCCAATTGCGGCTGGGTGACTGTGCTCATCGGCTCGACAAAAACTGGAGCAGCTAACGAGCAGGCTGACCAACTGCCTCGCACTAAAACATTAAGCTGGTCACAGTGCCCGCCTCGTCGCCCTGCCAAAGTAAAGTGCCGACAGCGTTGGCAACAAGAAACACCCAACTGAGAATCGTCCATTCTGAAACCATCCAAAACCTATGGACGACATCTTGACTTAACGAACTGCGCTCCTTTTCACAAAGAAAAAATAGGAAGTCTAGGACTATCAATTGTTCCAAGGCTTACTCCGCAATTAACCAGGTTTACACTCTCTTTATATTTGGTTTAAGAATCTATAGCGGAGCTTTTGCACGAAAACGGCTTTCTTTTTGGCTATTTTCTAATTGGGATCGAACGTAGTCGATCTTGATCATCTAATTCAGACCCAAGAATCTATTCCTGCAGAGATCAGTATTTGCACTGAGAGGGCTGAATTTTGGTGAACTCTATCAGGGTATGGCAGTGCCATGTTTGATACAAAAATATAGCGATTTTTGAGCCTTTGAATGATATATGTTGCTCGAACGGGTATTCCAAAACGCAGAAATTAAAACCGTCTACTACAGCAGAACCTAACCCTTTGAATTTCAAAAGTTAACGAATCGAAAACTCTTGAAAAGATGTTGCAAAGGTCATTAGAGATGTCGATTTTGTGCATATAGGGTATGCCACTGGTGCGCAATGCATATCGTGCATACTCCCCAACGCTTAATTTCTTCGGTGGGACAAGGACTTTGGCAGCGGGGGCATATGTACTGGCTGGCCAGTTGCTTTTGCTTGCGCTCAGCCCATTGCTGAAAAGCACTCTCTGCAGTTTGGGGGGCAGTGACACCAAAACGGGGAGGATAGGCGGCCCAGCTCGGATGCTGGCGGCTGGAAGCTAGACTCGCTGGAGCCGATCGCTGCGTCAATCGATGCCAATCGGCAGTCGCAAATCGCAAGTCACGAACCGTTTTTTGCGTGTCGGGCAAGCAGGTGTGGAGGTTTTGTAAAATGCGCGATCGCTCAAAGGTCAACGTTTGCGACCACGCCCCACTGGAGACTGCGACCTGCAGCACTTGACGATAAATATTCGTGGGGCGGCTATGCTGGGCCACCGCTTCGCCCACCAATTGAGGCCACAGTGCTAATATCCGCCGCAGGTTAGCATTGCCACGCCACTGAGGCGATTGCTCCAGTGTCTGCATTAGAGCTTGAATCGATTCCATAGGGCTGGCTGCCAGTGGGCCTTCAATGACCAGGCAGTGATAGATGTTAATCGTGCTCACGAGTATAGCGCGGCCCCAGCACTGGGGGAAACATAAGCCGAATTACTCTAAATGTAGAGATTTTTAGGGCGGCCAGACCAAAAATCCTTGAAAAAATCGCTCACTTTAGTGCAAAAAGTGTATAACTAAGTGCGAGTTATCCTCAGTTGGGGCATAAGCCTCAAGCTGAGCGGCTGAAATATGATGCCTGAGCCGTTTTTGGCTGGGTGGTGAATTGTTATCCGTCTGTGTGAGGCCAGTCTATGCCCCCGTCTACTGCTCCTCAATCCTCCAATGCTTTCGTCAACAGCGCTCAGAGTGCGCTGTTGGAAGGGCTGCAGCCAGCCTTGAGAAGCACCTTGTCGAGCTTGAATATCAATCTCGATTATGAGTTAGCCCGCTATCGCTATGCCAAGCGCGGTGAAGCTCAGCCTAGCGTCGCGCCGCCTCAGTTTAGGTCTCGCCAGCGATCGCTGAGCTTAATTGATGTGCCGCCGCCTGCCAAGGCAGAGCCGCAATCGCCGGTGCCGCCGTCAGTTATGCCGCCACCGCCTCCCCCCAATCCTCAGATTCAGGCTAGTCAGGCTGCATCCAGTACGGCGACTCCCACTTCGGAAGTGGCGGCGCTGCGCAGTGCGATCGTCCAGCAGGCGGCGCTGCCTCGAGAGACATATTTGGCCTCGTCAGAAGCGCTGCTGCAAAGCTTCGACCGGTCTCCAGCCGGCGCCTCTAGCACTCCCAGACAGGCGGTTGGCAAATCTTGGGAATTCAAGACGCCTTTGGGGTTAGGGGCGCTGATGCTGCTGTTGGTCGCCAGTGCTGGTTTGGGGTTTGTGTTGGTCAATCCTTCGGCCGCCAGTCAATTTTTCCAGCACACTCCCTTAGCGCGATTTTTTCCCGGTGAAGTGGCAGACGGCAGCACAGAAGCGATTGCAGATGGTGAAGCTGGGGATGACGCGATCGCTGCCGAAACTTCTCAGGAATCGCCACTGGGCGCTATGAGTCCTGATTTGTCGCAGCGTGAGTTCACAGATTTGGATCTCAACTCCCTGAGTTCGCTGCCGTCTAATTCGGTATTAGCGCCACCAGACGCTGAGGCCGCAGCAACGGCAGCTAGAGAGAATAACCGCGATCGCGCCGCCAATAATGCTCCAGCTAGTCAAGCGTCTGCCAACTCGCCGCAGCGAGTAACTCAACTGCCCAGAACTACCACGCCAGCACCGCAGCCAGCGACTCCCTATACAGCGGCTCCGGCCCCGACTCCGGTGGCAGCGCCGGCCTCTCAACCGGCTCCTAAACCTGCCGCTGCGCCCGCCCAATCAGCCGCACCG
>JBCCNE010000522.1:0-3651 GCA_039026015.1 Cyanobacteria bacterium P01_C01_bin.70
GCCCATATTCAAGCCAGCATCCCGCATGGCCAGGATGTCATTGAGATAAATGGGGGCGATATCTATTTCGCCTTGCTGCAGCAGGGTGGCCAAAGCGCCAGGGCTGGGCGCAACCGCCGCCACATCCGGCAACAGTTCCTGGATTTTCTCAAAGGCGACTTCAATATCGGCTTCGCTACCGCCAAAGCGCTTGGCCACCTCCACCATAAAGGCGGTTCCCAAAGAACTGTTCATGGTGACGAGCCCCACCCGACCAGCATTTTCAGGATTCCACAGCTCTTCCCAAGCCTCAGGTGCCGACTCATATCTGTCGGCGTTGTAGCCAATGCCAATGGCCGTTACCGCCACCGTTGGCCCCCAACCTTCTTCACCCCCCTGAAAGTCAGAGAATAGTTTGGCAAAGCTAGGGCTGAGTTCTGCCGGGAAGGGTTGCAGAATTTCTTCACGCGGCGCCGCCCGGAAAGGGCCTTCATCCAACAAGCACACGTCAAAAGGAGGATTGTCAGGCGCGGCGACGAGTTGGGCCACTTGGTCGTTAGCCAGGAGGGGAACAATGGTGGCATCCACATCCTTGTTCGACTTCACTTGGCTGGCAACGACTTCCCTATGGGCTTCTTCCCAGGCACCGGGGTAGGCAACTGCAATGACGGAACCGCCAACCATATCGCCACCGGCCCCTTCAGTGGCGACGGATTCCTCTCCTTCAGCCGCTGGCTCGGTGGTGGCTTGGGGCTGGCCACAGGCTTTGAGCAATAGGCTGCTACCCACAAATAATCCTGTCCCTAAGACAGAGCGGCGGGTTATCCGACTGATTCGACGATTTACCATGACATGAATTCTCCTAACGCAGGGGTAAAAACGATCGCTACATAGAAGGAAGTCATTCCTTCAGGAAGCGCAAAAAAACAGAATCAGCTAGTTCATGCGCTAGCCAAATTATCAATCGGGAAAATGGCACAAGCCTCTGGGACAGCCAAGGTCAAATACAAGGGCTCCCCGGTGGGCAGGGCAGCGACCCCCATGCTGCGGGGTTGTGTGACTTTGATCCGCAAACCGCTGGCGGTGCGAACTTCATAGATGGTGCTGGCACCAAGCGGCAAGCAAATCTCAACCTCAACCGCGATCGCCCCGGCACTGGGGTCAGGGCTCAGCTGCAGATTTTCAGGACGGATGGCCACTTGCACCGAGGATTGCAGCGGTAAATTAGGGGCGATCGCCAACTTCATTTCCGTTTTGTCCGCGAGGGCGACGACACAGCCACGACTATCCTGTTGCACTAACGTGCCTGGAATCAGGTTGGTGGTGCCCACAAACTGACTAACAAACAGGGTCGCGGGGCGATCGTAGATCGTCGTTGGCGTATCAAACTGCTGCACAATCCCATGAGAGATCACGGCAATGCGATCCGCCATACTCAAAGCTTCTTCCTGATCGTGGGTCACAAAGATGGTGGTGATGCCCTGCTCAGTCAACAGCCGCTTCACCTCAATCTGCATGTCCAGCCGCAAATTTTTGTCGAGCGCACTAAACGGTTCATCCAGCAGCAAAATCTGCGGCTCTACCGCCAGGGCTCGGGCCAACGCAATGCGCTGCTGTTGTCCCCCAGACAGCTCACTGGGATAACGGTTGCCCATCTGCGCTAACTGCACCAGCTCCAACATTTCCTGAACGCGCGATCGCACTTTGCCGGCAGGCGCTTTCTGAGCCCGCAAGCCATAGGCGATGTTGTCAAACACTGTCATATGGGGAAACAAGGCATAATTCTGAAACACAATGCCGACGTTACGTTTGTGCGTAGGAATATGTTCGACCTGCTGCCCGTCGATGCGGATATGACCGACTGTCGGCGTCAGAAACCCTGCCACCAACCGCAGCAGCGTCGTCTTGCCGCACCCGCTGGGTCCCAACAAGGCTACAAACTCACCCGGTTCCACCTGCAGGTGGATTTGTTTCAGCACCGTGACCTCGCCAAATCGATGGGTCACGCCCTCGATATCTAACCCGTGCCCACTCTGAACTGAGGAAGAACTAGAAGACGAAAAACTCTTAAGGGGAGATAGCGTAGTGGAAGACTGAGCCATAGGCCAAAACCCTAGAAGTAGTAAGCATTTGCGAGATTAATGCGTACTGTATACAGTCCTAAAACGCAAAAAGGTGCGTCAAGATACGCTTTTGCTAGAAAAGATCCAAAAAACTTTAGATTTGCATCAATAGAATTGGTTGAGACTTGCACATTCACACGTGCATAAATTTGGCTGTAAGCCGTTTTTCTCCAACGCCCCTACTCTGATGCTGCCGATGCGTCTATGATCGCTGATCAAAATAACTTGGATGTGAGAGCCGCGTTGATGGCAATTTATGGAGCGATCTGTTGGACTCTATGTACGGGGAACAGGAAACAGGGAATAGGAAACGGGATGTGTTTGATGCGACTACATACCGCTATAACCTGCTCATCCTCAACGGATCTGGGCACTCAGACTTCGCTACCTCCAATCGCGCCTCACCGTTTGGGCAATTGCTCACCATGCCTCATCCAGGCCGTCAGTCTAACCCTTGACGGGTGCGCCAGTGGCGGGCGATCGCATCTCGTCGGGCCACCCAAACTCGGTCATGTTGCCGAATATGCTCTAAAAATCGCTGAAGCGCCCAGCTCCGACCTGGACGGCCAATTATGCGAGGATGCAGGCCCACGGTCATCATGCGCGGAGTACGCTCCCCTTCTTGATAGAGCCAGTTAAAGCTATCAATCAGATACGTGGCAAAGTCCCGAGCCAATCGAAAGGTTTCGGCATTGGTGAAGCGCATGTCGTTGGTATCAAAGCTGTAGGGCAATACCAGGTGGGACTGCTCCGCCACCTCGACGAAGTAGGGCAACTCGTCGTTATAGGCATCCGAATCGTACAAAAATCCCCCATGCTCGATGAGCAAACGGCGAGTATTCGGGGTGCTCGGTGATTTGGTGTGCCAACCGACCGGCGTGACGCCCGAGGCTTGAGCGATCGCTTTCACGGCTTTGGCAATGGTTTCCCGCTCTTCCTCCTCGCTCATATAAATCAGTGATTCCCAGCGATAGCCGTGACAGCAAAGTTCATGCCCCCGCTTCACCGGCTCTTGAGCCATCCAGGGGGAAATTTCTACGGCTCGCCCACAAACATTCATTGTGGCCTGCACGTCGTAGCGATCGAACAGATCAAGGACACGCCAAAACCCGACCCGCGTCCCATATTCAAAATGGGATTCCATGGATAGGTCAGGCACCCCTTTGGTCTCTAATACAATTTCATAGACTGACTCGTTGCGATCATCCCCTGCAGAAATC
Source organism: Cyanobacteria bacterium P01_C01_bin.70 (assembly GCA_039026015.1). Lineage (GTDB taxonomy): Bacteria > Cyanobacteriota > Cyanobacteriia > Phormidesmidales > Phormidesmidaceae > Halomicronema. The sequence continues at coordinate 3,323 of JBCCNE010000522.1, forward strand.
GCTAATTCTGCCCCTTCCTCCAAATTCAGCACGAAAGAAATCGCCACTCGGGCATCATGGGGCCACCGGGCATGGGGTGGAGTTGGCCCATACCCCCAAAAATCACGCTTATACAGTGCAGACATCAGCGATCGCCTTCAAGCAATTGGCTCATTAGAGCTGGAAACGGTGAGACGGTTGTGGGCTCACTAGGGCGTGTCATCAATTAAGCCAGACGAGCGTAGCGGCTAGATAAATCGCGCCTAAAAAGCTTTCTGCCAGCTTATCGTAGCGCGTCGCAATCGCTCGATATTGCTTGAGTCTGGCGAAAAAGTTCTCAATCAGATGCC
>JBCCNE010000523.1:0-3648 GCA_039026015.1 Cyanobacteria bacterium P01_C01_bin.70
ATCACCCAATCATTGAAAGCTTTCTCAGGACTCGATGCTGATTTATCGGCATCACCCAAAATGCCTGTGAAGATAGGATCTTTTTTGTTTGCAGGATCGCGGTATTGATTCCACCAAACAGCGCGATCGCCTAGCAGTTGACGGCAAGCTTCGCCAAAGTAAATTTCAATCAGGCCCAAAGCCACCTCAATGCCCCCGGCAAAGCCATGACGCGCTTCTAACGCAGCAACATCGTTGTATATGTGCGTCCAGTTGGGAACTTGGTCAGGGCGCTGAGGATCACGTTGAACGTCACGCCGATCGCGATACGCGGCCAAAATGCCTGTATCAGGGGCAGTTTCAGGAGCCAGCTTATCCTCAGAATTGCCTTCTAATAGCCACCAGGGACAAGTCCATTCCAAGTGCTTGCCATCGTTGAATAGAATGCGCAGGGCAATGCGATCGCGCCCATTCCGCTTAGCCGATTGTTCCGCCTCGCGACAGTGCTGCAATACGTCTCGCTGAGGCACATTGGGGGCAGCCCACACAAACCCCACGCTCACTGTGATGGGTTCTTGGGCGCGACTCCAAATGGTGGATTTAAAGTTCTCAAACCACCGTAAGCATTCCAGTGGCGACATCTCTGGATAAGGTGCATTGCGGTAGAGAATGCCCAAAAAGTCGTCACCCCCGGCGTAAACAATTCGGCCATCTTTATCCAGTTTCTTGGGCAACCGATCAAATTGAGGCGCTTGGAAATCCTGCTTGGGCAGATGTTTCCAAAGGTCTTTTCCCCAGCAGCGCATGTTTTCGCTAAACCGATGCAGGTCATCATCCGGTTTCTGTAATAGAAAATCACCCGCGCGATCGCCATCGCCCTGAAACCATCCTGTCCAGCGCTTAGCTTCTTCCGCTTCTGGTTTGAGCTTACTGACATTCCGTTCAATCTCTTCGACAGCATCCTCTTGGCGCTGTTCTTCGTTGACTTCAACCGCAGATTCAACGCGGAGAAGACGATTTAAGTCTCTGAAGCTGTTTGGGATTTCGACTTTCAAAGTGATGGGCTGAGCGGTTTCGGTTCTGCTGTTGATGAGCGGGAGCACCACTTCGTCGTAGGTCACCAGTCGCTTAACCAACTCGGGAATGCTGAGTAACTCTCGATCCGTAATCGTGGCTTCTGATAGATGCCTCATCAGCTGACCATAGAACTCCTTCACTTCTTCATCAATGGAGGCTTGAGTGCGCCTGGAGTCATACTGGCCCATATGCGGCCAAGCCCGTCCGTCCATACCCGAAAGGGTTGAGCTTTCACCCGTCCAGTTGACACCCGTCCAGGCCCGAGCAAACTTGACTTCGTTCAGAGCCTCCTTTGCAGCATCACCCGTTTCGCCGATACCCGTCGCCCAAAAGAACTCCCAGGCGTGGCTGCCCCAAGCATCCCAAAACCGGCTCCAGTAGCCGTAGTTCCAGGAATCCTGGTTTTCCCGAGTTTGAACGTTACCTTCAATCCAGCCTTTGCAAGTGGTGAGAATCTTTTTCCAAGCGCTGTAAAAAGCTCTCTCGGCGTGATCGCGCGGAAACTTACCTCTGATCAAAATTTGATTTGGCACCCCCTGTGTCACACTGATTAGAGCCGGGGAGACCACCGGATCATCCGGCCATTTAACTTGGGTGATCGAGGTGTCTGGCCGGAGATGGTGCCGCGCTTCGTTGCAAACCCGTTCCGACAGATAGGACAAAATAAATGAACTGCCATACAAATCACGCAGCTTGCGCGACTTCTCAATAAAGCCCTGGACAGGGGCAAAGGTAATGGCAGTGTAGATAGAAGCAGTCATAACACTAAGGTTTAGAGCTATAGAACCAAGTTCAATGGTTAATACCTTATCGACACCCTGGAAAAGAGGACTTCCAATACTCCATTACAGTCGAGATATCATTCATCCGAGTAGATTTGATAGGCGTTGCCTTGATCAGTAAATACCCTGAGTAAAGCTGTCTCAGATTACTGGGAGTACCGAGCAAGGCAACGCCTAATTTAAGCAATTCTTTTTCTCAGATGAAAAAATGTTGCTGGCATTTTGCTGAGGGCTCTCTATGCACCGAAATCGATTTGTTGAAGCGATCTCTGATCCCACCAAAAACTTTTTGGCCTTCTTTTTGGTCGGGACGCTTTTGTTCACCATCGTTTCTGACGGAGTGACAGACCTGTTTTGGAAAAAGCTCGGTTCCTTAATCGTGGCTCGGACGTTGCTCAATGAAACGGCTTTCCAAATCGTGGTTACAGTCGGTTTGATTGGCGGGCTACTGCTGCTCACGTATTTCACCGACATTGCTCGATGGCTGAGAATGCGGCTGTCTTGGTTTCCCCTCTTTGCCGTTAAAGAAATACAGGGCAATGTTGAACCGCTAAAAAAACAATATCGGGGGCTAATCGTGGCGATGAGTCCGCGTGAGCAATCGCCAGCAGAAGCGGCCATTCGGTTCCACTGGAATCAGGGCCAGTCGCCCCACTTAGAACACTGTTGGATAATTTGCACTGAAAAATCGTTGCCCTTCGCCAAGCAGCTGGTTAGCGATTTAGTTGAAGAAGGGGTCACTCAAAAGTTGGAGCTTCACTACGGTACGTACGAATTGGCCGATGCCGATCGCCCCACGGAAAGTCTGAGTTTATTGGTCCCCGACACTCTCATTGACGACCCCAACTATATTCAGCGGCTGGTGAGCTCCATCTATGACGACGCGATCGCGCAGGCCCATCTCACTGAGTCGGAAGTCATTGCCGACTATACAGGAGCGACAAAAGGTATGACAGCGGGCATTTTGCTGGCCTGCACCCGCCCCGAGCGCCCCCTGCAATACATCAGCCAAATCAGCCATGAAACCATGGCTGTCAGGGTCTCTTATCGCCTCAAGGCCCTCCACAAAGGCCAGTCGCCCCAGCGTCCAAGGCAGAATCCAGCCGTCAGTCAGTCGGGGCCCCGTCAACGAGATTAAAACGATCATTCATGCGTTTGGAGGTTCGCCATGCCTTCCCTACGCGCCCGCTTCTTGCACCCCACCAACTTTGAACTCGCGTGGGATAAAGTCGCCACCAATCGCGGCTGTGCCGGGGTCGATCGCGAAACCATTCCTCACTTTGGTCAGCGTCAAGCCACCGCGCTGCCGGCCCTGCGCCAAGCGGTCGCCGCTGGCACCTATCGCCCCTTGCCCCTGCGGCAACTCTTTATTCCTAAAAAGTCAGGAGGCTGGCGCGAACTCGGGGTGCCCACCGTCAGAGATCGCATCGTGCAGCAGGCTCTCTTGCAAGTACTACACCCAATTATGGAAGCTGAGTTTGAACCTCAGAGTTTTGCTTACCGACCAGGGCGATCGCACCTCACCGCCGTCCGTCAAATCGCTCACTGGCGCGATCGCGGCTACGACTGGGTGCTTGATGCCGACATCGTAAAATATTTCGACAATGTGGGGCATCAGCGGCTGCTGAATGAAGTGCAGGAGCGCCTCGACCAGCCCTGGCTGCTTACCCTGCTCAAAAGCTGGATCACCGTCGGCACTCTGACCCAAGAGGGTATCTTGCTGCCGACCAAAGGGGTGCCCCAAGGGGCGGTAATCTCGCCGCTGTTGTCAAATGTGTATTTGGATGATTTTGATGAGCAGTTGACCGAC
>JBCCNE010000524.1:0-3634 GCA_039026015.1 Cyanobacteria bacterium P01_C01_bin.70
ACTCAGTACGTCAATGTCAAGACCACTTGATTAACCGTTATGCACCTCGACTTTTTCTGCCGTACCTACTTATCAGAGTCTTTATGCTTTTATATCGGTCTATTAGAAAATCACTTTATTCTCCGTCCAGTATTGGTTTTAAGGCTTATCAAGAATCCTTCCCAAGTCGGTTCCAAAGGCTTAAAATCAAGTATTTTAGAAAGATTTATTTCTGAAAACCAAGTCCAATTTTTCTCTATTATGGAAATTAAATGCAAAACAATGACCTTAAAAATACCTGCAGATTTGGAGATATACTTTTAAGATGTCATTTATTCGAGACTAAAACGGTTTTATGAGTCACACATTTAGACTTTATTTTTAAATAAAAATGATGCAAATTAGCTTATCTAAGAAGAAGATTGGCCGCATCAAAATTGATTTTCAAATAAGAATTTATTAGAGTTTATTATGATAATAATTTAGGATGGTTTTAGTGATCTATTTTTCTAGGTCAATTCTTTAAAGTGTAGAATCAGCAATCATCAAATGGTTGAGTCTTCAAATAATCAATGGCAGTTTTGGATTGATCGCGGTGGCACGTTTACCGACGTGGTGGCCAAGCGCCCCGACGGAGAAATTGTGATTCACAAGCTGCTCTCGGAGAATCCAGAGCAGTATCGGGATGCTCCCGTGCAGGGCATCCGAGACGTGATGGGCATTGCCGCAGGTGAACCCATTCCAGCGGCAGCAATTGGTGTCATTAAAATGGGGACGACCGTCGCCACCAATGCCTTGTTAGAAAAGCAGGGCGATCGCACCGTCCTCGCCATCACTCAAGGCTTTCGCGACGCGCTTAAAATCGGCTATCAAAATCGCCCGGATATTTTTGCTCGCGAAATTGTTGTGCCGACGCCGCTGTATGAGCGCGTCATCGAAGCTGAAGAGCGCTACAGCGCCCGCGGAGAGGAGCTGATTCCCGTGAATATTCAGCAGGTTCGCCGTGATTTGCAGGCGGCTTACGACGCGGGGATTCGCAGCTGCGCGATCGCGCTGATGCACGGCTATCGCTACCCTGAGCATGAGCAGGCGATCGCCGACATTGCTAGGAAAATTGGCTTTACTCAGGTTTCGGCCTCACATCAGGTAAGTCCGCTGATCAAACTGGTGAGCCGTGGCGACACCACCGTAGTTGATGCTTACCTTTCCCCAACCTTAAAGCGCTACGTCGATCAGGTCGTCGCTAGCCTCACCGCTGACCGCGACGCCGCTCTGCCAAAACTGATGTTTATGCAGTCCAATGGCGGCCTTGCCGATGCCCAGCGATTTCAAGGTAAGGACAGTATCCTGTCTGGACCGGCGGGCGGCATTGTTGGGGCCGTCAAAACCAGTCAGATAGCCGGCTTTGATAAGATCATTAGCTTTGATATGGGAGGCACCTCGACCGATGTCGCCCACTATCGAGGCGACTATGAGCGCAGCTTTGAGACTGAAGTTGCGGGCGTGCGGCTGCGGACACCCATGATGTCAATCCATACGGTAGCGGCTGGCGGTGGATCGGTTATCCAGTTTGACGGTGCTCGCTATCGGGTGGGGCCCCAGTCGGCCGGGGCCCATCCGGGACCAGCCTGCTACGGCAAAAATGGCCCGCTGACGATTACTGACTGCAACGTGATGGTCGGCAAGCTCCAGCCCGATTTCTTTCCCAAAGTGTTTGGCCCCAATGCCGATGCGCCATTGGATGCGGCGGTGGTGCAAGCCAAGTTTCAGCAATTGACCGCAGAAATTGGTGACGATCGCGCCCCAGAAGACGTCGCCTCTGGGTTTCTCGCGATTGCCGTCGAAAAGATGGCTGGCGCCATTAAGAAAATCTCGCTGCAGCGAGGCTACGACATCTCAAAGTACACCCTGTGCTGCTTTGGTGGCGCTGGCGGACAGCACGCCTGCCTGATCGCCGATGCTTTAGGCATTCAGCAAATTATGATTCACCCCTATGCGGGGGTTCTCTCCGCCTATGGCATTGGTCTGGCAGATATTCGCGTACTGCGAGAAAAGTCGATAGAGATTGGCCTGGCTACTACGATGCTGCCCCAGGTGGAACAGCAGCTAGCGGCACTGATTACCGAAGGAAAAGCCGAACTTGACCGTCAAGCCGCTTCCGCCATCGACCAGCTTGAAGTGCTCCGCAAAGTGCATCTCAAGTATGTGGGCACTGACTCTGCCTTGTTAGTTGACTTTGCTGACGTCCCCAGCATGCGTCAGCAGTTCGAAACCCTGCACCAGCAGCGCTACGGCTTCATTATTGAGAATAAGGCGCTGGTCGTAGATACCGTTTCAGTCGAGCTGATTTGCCCCACCCAAACTCCTCCAGAGGTCCGGACGGACTGCTCTAACCCGGCTCCTCCCCAGGCGATTGCGACCGTTAGCCTCTATACCGCTAAAGCCTGGCACGATGCCCCCGTTTATCAGCGAGCCGACCTGCAGCCTGGAAATGCCCTGTCCGGCCCCGCGATCGTGATTGAAGACACCGGCACTAACATCATTGAGCCCGGCTGGCGGGCCACCGTGAGCGATCGTCGTCACCTGATTTTAGAAAAACCGGCCACATCATCTATTGATATGGGCATTTCGGCCCGCACTGTGAGTCAAACCACCGCGTCTGATCGCCCTGATCCTGTGATGCTGGAAGTTTTCAACAACCTCTTCCGCTCAATTGCCGAGCAGATGGGGACAACGCTGCAAAACACGAGCTACTCCGTCAACATCAAAGAACGGTTAGATTTCTCCTGCGCCATCTTCGACCAAAACGGCCACTTGGTGGCCAATGCGCCCCATATTCCGGTGCATTTGGGCTCCATGAGCGATAGTGTTCGCAGCCTGATTAACGCCTACGGAGAGACGCTAAACTCTGGCGACGTTTATATTCTCAACAATCCCTACAACGGCGGGACTCACCTCCCCGACGTCACCGTCATTACGCCCGTTTTTCTAAACAAAGAACCATCTACTCACCCCGCCACTCCGCCATCTAGTTCCCACCTCCCCGCCTTCTATGTCGCCTCCCGCGGACACCACGCCGATATTGGCGGCATCACGCCCGGATCAATGCCCTCCAACAGTACTTCAGTCGAGGAAGAAGGTGTCCTGATAGACAATTTCAAGCTGGTTGAATCGGGTCAGTTTCGCGAGCAGGAGATGGCAGTGGTCCTGACGAGTGGCCCCTATCCCGTTCGCAACATCACCCAAAATATGGCCGATCTACAGGCTCAGATTGCCGCCAATGAAAAAGGCGTGCAGGAACTGCGCCGCATGAGCGACGAATTTGGCCTGGATACTGTGCAGGCTTATATGAAGCATATTCAAGACAATGCTGAAGCCGCCGTGCGGCAGGCAATCAATGCTCTACAAGACGGTCGCTTTACGGTTCAGCTCGACACCGAGGGAGAAATTCGCGTGGCGATCGCAATTGATCGCCAATCCCGCAGCGCCACCATTGACTTCACCGGCACCTCTGGCCAACTCGACAACAACTTCAACGCGCCCGCCGCCATCTGCCGGGCTGCTGTGCTGTATGTTTTTCGAACGCTGGTAGACGATGACATTCCGCTGAATGAAGGCTGTCTCAAACCGCTGAAAATTATTATCCCCGAGGGCT
>JBCCNE010000525.1:0-3633 GCA_039026015.1 Cyanobacteria bacterium P01_C01_bin.70
GGCTGCCTATTTTCACGAATGAGTATGAACCTATCCATTGTCCCCAGGTCAATCGTGAAATTGGTTCGACTAAGGTCGAATGTTCCAACTACCGTCACGGGTCTTGATCAAGATTGATGGGGACGAGTCCGGCTCGCTCGAGCTGGCGCTGGCTGTCCTTGGCTTGCAGCATCTCTACGACCTTGCGGCCAATGGGCGGGCGGCTATTGTCATAGGGATAGATCACTTCCAGGGGAAAGGCTAATGGATATTGACCATTCAGAATGACGCGATCATGGCGACGGTAGCTACCTTTGTCCTGGCACAGGTCGATGCTGGGGTCGATCGCCTCGCCGCCCTGTTCGCGAATAACGGCCTGGACAAATTGCCCCGAATCGGCCTTCAGCGCTAAGGGATACACAGCGCATTGACCAAAGACTCGACTGAGAGGACCGAAGCCGATACTGCCCATGTCGGATTCTTCAAAGTCTTTAATAGTGGCGCGTAAGATATCGAACGTCCGCATCACACGAACGGGCGTGAGGGTCGAGTTATCGACGTTGGTCAACGGCTCAGAGGGCGGGGTTTGGCTTTCGACGAGTTGGCGAAACGCGGCAATCGTCACGGGATCCTGCAACACCTGCTGCTCAAAAATAGCGACAATGTCGGGTTCTGTCGGCACGTAGAGTTGGAGGGGCAAGTCTGGCCCGCCCAACTGCCGCCAATTGGTAATTTGGCCAGTATAGATCTGCCGTAGTTGCGCAAAGGTTAATTGGCCGTTCAACGCCTGTGGCAAGCCTCGGGAGCGCTGTTCGTAGCTAAAGGCGACAAAAACCGCGATCGCATCGTGGGCCACGGGACTGGAGCGGAGATGCGCGGGCAGCGGTAAGAGAGCCCCTGGGCTTTCACCAAAAATTGCTGACACTGCAAACTCTGCCTCTTCATTGACGACCGCCGCAATGGCGGCTTCATCCGTCAGGGCGGGGGTATATGACAGCTCCACGTCGGGATAGGAGGTTTCGAGAGCCGACTCGACCGTCAAGGCGGGAAACACCAAATTCTTTTGCCGAAAGACGTAGTCGCCGGTGCCATGGTGATCGCTGGCATACGTAAACTCTCCCTGAGGGACCCCAGGGGAACCATCAAAGCAGCAGAGCTGAGGGGTTTCTTTAGTGCTGGCAACCGCCAACTGTCGGCGCATAATCCACCATCCCAAAGCACCGCCCAATAAGCCTAACAGCAGTGCGGCTAGCAGCCACCGCCACCAGCGAGGGTTGCGAGTGGACTTGGCGATCGTCTCAGAGACTTCGATGGGGGCCGTTTCTAACAGTTGCCAGTTGGATGGAATGGCTCGTCGCGCCGCAGCCGCACTCACAAAGGGCGTTCGGAGCCCGAGCAGCCGCAACGCAAACTGCTTGAGCTCAGGATGAACGGCAGGCCAGTTCTCTGGCTTGAAGGGATCGCCCGCGTGTTTGTCATCTGCTTCCCCCGTCAGGAGTCGGTAGCCCAATCGCCCTACGGCAGTCAAATCATCGGCCTCAGTGGGACGCGGAGACTCTTGCCCTGGCGGATCAAACAAGCTTTCCCACAGGAGTAAATCGGTCACGTACACCAAAAACTGCGGATCGCCGGCAAACGCCGGGTTTTCCGGCCAGTCCACCAGCACGCTATCAAGGCTGAGGTTGCCGTGAATGATACCCCGACGGACTTGTCCGGCTGGGACAGCAAATTTTTGACCGTGCAGCGATTCTAGGGTTTGTAAAATCTGGTTAAAAAAGCGCCAAACTTGGGGAGCCGTCCACGCCGATCGCGCCCGTAACTCTGTCCGCAAAGTCGGCAACCGGTCAATGCCGCTGCTGTCCACCAGGTAGCAGCGGGGCTCCTGTTGATCGGGAATAGTGTCGTCTGGCTGCATCACGCGAAAGCGCTCTGGCCGACCATCAGCCAGGGCAATGCCGCCGCGATCGCGAAAGCTATTTTGTCGTAGACGAATCTCCGATGCACTGAACTGACGCGGGGGCAGTAAATATTCTCGGATACTGATGGGGCGATCGTTGCCTACCTGACGACCCTGGTAAACCCGTCCCCGGCCTCTAATGCTGGATAAAGCCTCAATGCGATATCTTCCTCGCTGACCCAGGAGTTCTGTGCCTGGCGGCAGGGCCGGCAGCAAGAAGTCATCAGTGACTTGTAGCCGCGCCTGCAGAGCCTCAGGGGCGACTTCGGCTGTAGCGGTCTCGACTGGGTCATCTTCAGCAACGCCGGGTAAATAATCCCGCAGCATCGGCAGCATCCAGCGGTACCGCGGCGGCACCACGGAATAAAACCGATACAGTAGCTGACTGCGGAAAAAACTGAAGCGTCCGCTCACGCGCGATAGTTCGCGCCGCTGGACGGATTGCAGAAGATTGCCGGGCTTTTTGCGTTGCTGACCACCCCTCCGAAAGCGGGTTAATCCAAATCCCATTTTGTTGTTGTTTGGTTTCGCCACAGTTAAGAGTCAATTGAGCCGCATGTTGCTTCATCATGCTCGCCAAGCAGGTCCATTACCTTAGACGTAGGCAATAGATTTGGAAACTTTGGGGAAAAGATTATCGCTTTAGCCATCCAGGCTAGGGCACCAAGCAGCATCCGAGGGCTTAGCGCATGGCCAGATGGCTCGCCGTCTTGTCCTCACGGAACTGGCGACGGCTATATCATCAGGTATGCAGGTCTACTTTCTCCTTAGAAGCTTCGAGGATATTCGCCACACGCAGAAGAGATTGAAGCTCATGCAAACGTCTCTAAATTTAAGGTCAGACTTGATAACGCAGGGGTGCCAAGCTCCGTCAACCAGCCGATAAACTCAGGTCTCGTTGCGCCTGTAGCGCCCCACTGCCACTGCGAAGACACCCGGAATAGCTCCCTCGATATTCCAGCAGTCGGTTAGCGATCGCCTTACCGCAACCACAAAATCACCGTCTTACCGGAGGCCGCCATCCTGTAGAAGACCTGGCGGCCGTCACGTCGGACGAGTCCAGGCTCCGCAGTCTCTTCCTCCCATGTGGGAGTGCCGAGTTGGGCAGCCGCATTTCCTTTAATTCGCGGGAGAACCCGACTCGCCTCCCATGAAGGTAAGCATAGGAGGCTACTTCGACACACAAACGCCGAGAAAGCGTTCGAGCTTACCGACCTCAAATGGCATGCACAGAAGCGAATGAGCAAACATACTCATTGTCGCACCGCTAGATTAGAATTATTCTTATATAAAAGGCCCTTTAATAATTGACCGGCCATAATTTAATTGGGGTTTCGTTGAGGCTGAGTGCGAGTCCTTCGTTAGGCATTAGTTTTTTGAGAACTGGGCAGGGGATCACGATGAAAGATGAGAGTAATGTTTCTATCTCCGAAAACATGTCTAATTCGGTACAAGAAGGACATCGCAAAGTTGAATTAGATCTTCGTACAGAGCTGGGTCATAAGCTACGTGAAATTTTAGTTGAGAAAAGACTGAAACAGCGAGAAATTGCGGCACTATTGGCTGTTCAACAGCCTGAAGTTTCGCATTTATATAATGGTCACTTTACAAGATTTACAATAGATAAGTTGATTCAGCTTTTTAATCGGCTGGGCTGGACAGTCAAGTTTCAAATATATCCACGTGAAACCGATTAA
>JBCCNE010000526.1:0-3628 GCA_039026015.1 Cyanobacteria bacterium P01_C01_bin.70
ATACTCAGGCTTATTTTTGAAAGGAGCAGGCGGAACCATGATGTTGCGGTTGAGGTCACCGCAGGCCCCCAAAGTTGATCCTAGGTTTTTGATGATAGCGGCAACCGTAGCTCGTAAATTCTTTTTGAGAATGCCGTGAAGCTGCAGTCCTTGGCGCGTAGTCGCCCGCAAATTGCCATAGCCGTAGCGATCGCTCAACTCGTCCAAGGTCAAGTAGAGCTCAGGCGGAATAAAACCGCCTGGATTCCGCGTCCGCAGCATCATGCGATAATCTCTTTCCTGACCTTTGACCCGATTGTCTCGATTGTCCTGCTGATAGGAACCGTGAAATTTAAGAATCTGAACGGCATCTCCCGAGAAGTGAGTCGTATCCTCACGGAGTTCGGTGAGCAAGGGTTCTCGCAGAAAGTCACTACGCTCTTTGATGCGTTCTAACTTAGAGACTTTTTTAGAGGCTTTGCGATCGGAACCAGATTTAGATGCTTGGGATCTGATCGGGGTCTGAACCATGAGCTGTCAGGGATGGATGGGCATAGAATTAATTCACTTCAAATCGCCAAAACCCTTGTTAATAAAGCTAATCGGCAGTATTGTACGGTAACTCGGTCGGAATTTAGGTGAATCACTTTGATTCTAGCATTGGATCCCCTAAAGATGTGATTTTGACTACAGGTTTCTCGTCAAAGTTCACTTCAGTTTAGAATCCCTAGTCAGTTATTTCGACAACCGCAAGCGCTTGCTACAAGCGGGTTTAAGGGTTTTGGCTGAGCGTCGATGCGGGCTCCAGCCGCAAAGGATATCCGTAAATCTTGACAGTTTTTTGCGCTTGCAGCGGTCAATCCTTTGAGCTAACGAGCTGTCCTCAGTCTTTGTGTAATGGGGGCAGGGGCGATATCCCTAAGCAAGGTTTTCCGCCTCTCCTGGCACTCAAAAGTCTCTTTTCAACTTACTTTATTGAGGCCGGCTAAATTAACAAGCCCTAGTGACCGCGATCGCGGTCACTAGGGCTTGACTGAAACTCGATAGTCCGGCAGTGATTGTTGCTGAAAGACTAACTGGGAAAGACTAGCTGGCTCCGGCCTTCGCCCGCGCTGCCGCCGCTTCATCCGGGTGAATATTTAACCGAGTCAGGTTAATGCGACCGCGATTATCAATTTCGCGGATCTTAACGACGACTTCATCACCGACTGAGACTTCGTCCTCCACTTTGTTGACGCGATAGTCTGCCAGTTGCGAAATGTGAATCATGCCGTCCTGACCCGGCAGGAACTCCACAAACGCGCCGATGGGAATAATCCGCACCACTTTGCCGTAGAAGACGTCGCCCGCCGACGGTTTAAAGACAATCCCCTCAATCATTGTCTTAGCTTCTTCGGCTTTTTTGCCGTCCAGCGAGGACACCGTTACCGTGCCGTCATCTTCAATATCGACTTTGGCTCCGGTCTGCTCCGTAATAGACTTGATTTTCTTGCCGCCGGGGCCGATGACCGCGCCAATCATGTCGGGATCAATTTTGAAGCTGAGCAGTCGTGGCGCAAAGGGAGATAGCACATCACGAGGCTGGGCGATCGCCTGGGTCATCGATTCCAGAATGTGCAGCCGCGCCCCTTTCGCTTGGTGAATCGCTTTGGCAATTACCTCAACCGCCAGCCCGGTGATTTTCATGTCCATTTGCAGGGCGGTAATCCCGGAGTCGGTGCCAGCCACCTTAAAGTCCATATCGCCGAGGAAGTCTTCAATGCCCTGAATATCCGTAAGGATGCGCACTTCGTCACCTTCTTTGATGAGGCCCATGGCGGCCCCGCTGACGGGTTTGGCAATGGGTACCCCCGCATCCATGAGGCCCAAGGTCGAACCACAAACGGAGCCCATCGACGTGGAGCCGTCAGACGACAAGACTTCTGACACCACGCGAATGACATAAGGAAAGTCTTCTTTGGGCGGCAGCACGGGCACAAGCGCCCGTTCGGCCAGCGCGCCATGGCCAATTTCGCGACGACCAGGCGATCGCATGGGCCGCGTTTCGCCAACAGAATAGGGTGGGAAGTTGTAATGATGCAGGTAGCGCTTTTCTTCTTCGGGATGCAGATCATCCATCATCTGAGCATCGCCCGAGGTGCCCAGCGTGACGACTGAGAGCACCTGTGTCAGCCCCCGCTGAAATAAGCCAGTGCCGTGAACGCGCGTAGGCAAGATATTAACGCGCGAACTAAGAGAGCGCACCTCATCAAGCTTACGGCCATCAATGCGGACACCCTCTTCCACAATTTGCTTCCGCATCAGCTTCTTAGTAATGCCTTTGTAGGTGTTGCCCAGCGCCTTGGGATTGGCTTCTACTGCCTGGCGCACGGCATCATCTTCAGACTTTTCGGCAATCTCAGCGGCAATTTCGGCCTTAATAGCATCGAGCTTTTCATCCCGCTCGGGCTTCGGTAAATCAAACTGGGTCAAAATCGATTTGATTGGCTGGGTGGCCCGTTCAGCCAAAAATTGTTCTAGTGTGGGATCGGTCGCCGGCGACTCTGGCACTACCCGCTCAATTCCCAGTTCAGCGATCAGCTCATTTTGCGCTTTGATCAGGTCTTGCACGACCTCATAGCCAAAGTCGATCGCTTCAATGACGTCTTGCTCGGGCAGTTGATTAGCGCCTGCCTCCACCATAATCACCCCGTCCGGGGAACCTGCAACCACCAAATCCAAATCGCCTTTTTCAATCTCGCTGTAGGTGGGGTTAATCACAAAGTCGTCGCCTAACAGACCCACCCGCACGGTTGCCATTGGGCCATTAAAGGGAATTTTCGCCAATAAGGTGGCCACCGAGGCTCCCGTGGCTGCCAGCACATCCGGCGGCACCTGCTCATCCATTGAGAGGGTGCTGGCCACAATTTGGATGTCGTCTCGCAGCCAAGAGGGGAACAGCGGGCGCATAGGACGATCAATAAGACGGCTCACCAAGGTGGCTCGTTCAGGCGGTCTTCCTTCTCGTCTCAAAAATCCACCAGGAATGCGCCCAGCGGCATACAAACGCTCTTCATAATCAACGAGTAGGGGGAGAAAATCGATGCCTTCTCTACCGGCAGATCGGGTCGCTGTTACCAAAACTGAGGTTTCGCCCGATTGAATTAACACGGAGCCCCCGGCTTGTGGGGCTAGCAAACCGACTTTAAGCCTGATATCCCGACCATCAAAGGATATTGACTTGTCAACTTCTTGCATGGATTACGGTATCCTTCTTTTTTGTCTTTCTTTATGTCGCACCTAATCCTAGCACTGTTATCCGAAACCGATTTTCCCCTTAAAAGACTGTTGCAGGCAGACAGCAATCCTTTCTAGTCAAAGGCCATAAACCACGCAAATAGTCGCCCTGATTTTAGTTGTTATCAATATTTGATGTTTGAGCAAAATTGCCGAAATACCAAATTCCGTAATAATCAGAAAAATGTGGTAATTGGAAAGCAGCATTCAGAGCCTTGCTGAAGTTTGAATGTGTCGATTTGACCCCAGCCGTTTCTAAACTTAGGGGGCGTCATCAATTAATCCTAGAAACGTTGTGGGATCAGCATTATCGTGCGCCATGACTTCCTGGGCCAGGAGCTGAAGTCCTTGATTTTGAAGCATTGGACTGCTA
>JBCCNE010000527.1:0-3619 GCA_039026015.1 Cyanobacteria bacterium P01_C01_bin.70
GACGGCATTCGAGTCGATGCCGTCGCCTCGATGCTGTATCTCGACTACGATCGCGAAGACGGTGAGTGGGTCGCCAATCAATATGGCGGCAACGAAAACCTAGAGGCAGTCGAGTTTTTACAGCAGCTCAACTTTTTGCTGTTTGGCTACTATCCCGGCGTGCTGTCCATTGCCGAAGAGTCCACCGCTTGGCCCAACGTGTCCCGCCCCACTTACGTTGGCGGTCTCGGCTTCAACCTGAAGTGGAACATGGGCTGGATGCACGACATGCTCTACTACTTCCGCCAAGATCCGCTGTATCGTCGCTACCACCAAAACAACGTCACCTTCTCGCTGTGGTATGCCTTCAACGAAAACTTTATGCTGGCGCTGTCCCATGATGAGGTGGTGCACGGCAAGGGCAACCTGTTTCAAAAGATGCCCGGCGATGACTGGCAAAAGTTTGCCAACCTGCGATCGCTCTTTGCCTACATGTTCACCCATCCCGGCAAAAAGACCCTGTTTATGGGCATGGAGTTTGGTCAGACCACCGAGTGGAATGTCTGGCATGACCTCAACTGGAATCTGTTAAACTTCGAGCCCCACCAAAAGCTCAAGCAGTTCGTCGCGGATCTCAATGCGATGTATCAGGCCGAACCGGCGCTGTATACCGATGATTTCTCCAATCAAGGCTTTGAGTGGATTGAGTGTAACGACGCCGACAACAGCGTGGTCACCTTTATCCGCCGCGATAAATATTCCGACGAGTTTATCGTCACGGTCTGCAACTTTACGCCCCAGCCCCTCCACGATTATTGGGTAGGCGTGCCCCAGCCCGGCTATTACAGTGAGCTTATCAACAGTGATTCGCAAAAGTACGGCGGCAGCGGTGTCACTAACCTGGGCGGGCAGCAGAGCCACGACTGGGATCATCCCCGCTGGCCCCATGCCCTGAGTTTGGTACTGCCACCGTTGGGCGTTGCCGTCTTCAAACTCGATCCAACGGTATCTATGTAACATTACGGCGCGGTGTTCGTGTGATACCGTGCTGCTTGAGAAAAGTCGTGGGTGGGCAAATCCAGCTTCTCGGACGCTGATGACGAGCGGCGATCGCGCACCCCTGCCGAAATTTTCAAACGAGAACTAATCCGCAAGCCTTGGGATACGTCTGTCGTAATTTTTCTACGTAGGAAGAAAGCTTCATGGTTGCTACGGCTGCCCGCATTCAACTTTTGGAAACGGAAACACAAGCCCTAGTCGATTGGGCTGAGCAAGTTCATCAATCTGACGAAACGCTGTATCACAAGGCTCAAACCCTGGCGACTCGGCTGGGCGCACACTGCCGAGAAGATGGCCTGACCGAAATAGGTTTTTGGGCTCCCGAACTGGGGGCCGACATGGTGCAGCCCAAAAATATCTACCTGGAAGTGTTTACGCCGACGAAGCCGATCGACCCCATCAAAGCAACGCAGAAGATTGTCTTTCGCCGCGATTATGTTGAGCTAAGCAAGCAGGGCGAATATTTCTGGGGCGTGCTCTCAGGCATGAAAGCCGGGACGAAAGAAGAATTTGGCTCGTTTTACTGGCTGCGGTATCTCGATATGAATACGGACGAGGTGCGCGTCATTGGCGATTGCCTAGCCTATTCCCTGCCCTATGGCGTGTATGCCCCAGCAGAACTTTATGATATGCAGCGCCTACAGCGCGATCGCGCCGACCTCGCCTATTTCACCCAGGGCGACGCGGATGACGAAGGGGTGATTCGGGTGCATCCACCCACGAATATTTTGCAGCTCCACGTCAATACCGCCTCGCCGAACGGCTACTTGAGCGGACTGACCGAGACGTATCGGGCGATCGCCGCCAAGTTAAAAACCCAGGCAGCGCTGACTCCGGCAGAGCAAAATTTCATCGGCTATGAAGCGGTGCAGCTCTTGCCCATCGAGCCCACAGTGGAATATCGCGGCGAACACGAACTCGGCCAAGGCTTTTTTATCATCAACGCCGACGACATGGGCGAGATGGACCCCGAGACAGCCGAAGTGGAGCGAGAGGAGGGCGATGTTAAAGTTACGCTCAAAAAGCCTGACACCCAAAACTGGGGCTACGACATTGTCATCTTTGGCTGTTCGGCCACCGATCCGTCGGTGCTGGAAACCCTACGTCCCGATGAGCTAGTGGAGTTTATCGAGACGCTGCACAACTTCCCCACCGGGCCGATTCAGGTGATTTACGACATTGTCTATGGTCACGCCGATAACCAGGGCATCAACCTATTGAACGGCCGCTTTCTTAAAGGGCCAAATATGTATGGGCAAGATGTGAACCATCAGAATCCTACTGTACGGGGTATTTTGCTGGAAATGCAGCGCCGCAAGAACAACACCGGCGTCGATGGCATCCGGGTAGATGGGGCGCAAGATTTCAAATTCTTTAATCCGCTGTCGGGCCGGGTGGAATACGACGACAACTACCTCAGCGACATGGCCGAAGTGCTACAGGAGGTTGGCGATGGCGTGCGGCGACCGTTCACCATTTTTGAAGACGGGCGTCCCTGGCCGGCGGAAGGGTGGGAGGAGATTTCTACCTATCGGGACATTGTTGAATTCAAGCCGAATGCCTTTCAGTGGGGGCCGCTGATTTTTGCTCACAACACGCCGAGCATTCGCCAGTTTTGGGACAAGAAATGGCGGCGCGTGACTGAGCAGATGCAGGTGGGAGCTAATTGGATTACCGGCTGCGGCAACCACGACACCTTGCGCCGGGGCACCCAGGTTGATCCCGAATTAGACATCAACTGGAACTTGGGTGAAGGCTTACCTGAGGTGTTGAACAACGCCTACGACAGTCCGGCGATCGCCCTCATGACCTATGGCTTTAGTCCCGGCTTACCGATGGACTTTATCAACTGCACCATGCGGGCACCCTGGGGCTTTTTGCGTAACACTGACGATCGCTACGGCGTTAAAGTTGTGGCGGAAGAAATTGGCGGCTTTCTCGACTGGCAGGTGATTCCGGAAACCTATGACTGGCCAGAATTGTTTCCGCGCCTTAAGGGCATGGGCTTTACCAAGCTGGGCGAGCTGCGGCAGTTTGTCAAGGGTCTATACGACGCGATCGAAGAGACTGACTACGACCTCGACGAAGTCGCTCGCCTGTGCCAAGAATTTATCACCGCCGATCCTGAGTCAGAGTCTGTAAAAGCCAAAGCTCAGCAGCGGAAGTCAGCCCAAGCGCTGCAAAAGCTCAACACCCCCGACAAATCAGCGGTGCTCACCCAGCTCGACGTCAATACCCTCAAAGCCTTTGCCAAAAACTTCATGGAAGATGCCCATGAACTATGTAACGTGTGGCTCCAGCAGGATGTGATTGATCCTGACCAAGTCGCGTACAACTTAGCCCTGCGCCGCTTCCGACTGGCAAATCCCTGGCTGCGAGACAACCTCTCAAATCTGGATCGATTCAACCGCATTCAAACAGACGCGCAAACGGTTTTCTATGGCCTGCGCACCGCACCGACCGAGGCAGGAACCACGCAATATCAGGTGGCAATGGTGACTCACATGGACGGCGACCCGCTAGAGGTGACGCTCGGCGATTGGCTGCAAATTGATCTGGCGGATTGGCGAGTGGCGATCGC
>JBCCNE010000528.1:0-3613 GCA_039026015.1 Cyanobacteria bacterium P01_C01_bin.70
ATGTAATCTCTTAAAGTATGGAATTATAAGACGAAATTCGAGAAGTACCCCTGAGGGTACTTTTTACTCTTGCAAAGTATCGATCAATTCAACTCGACCCTAGCCTCTTAACGTTGCAGGAGATAGTACTGAATTTAGTCTGTGCAGAGAATTCAGCTGCCTAACGGTTGTGGTCAGCAATTGCCAATTCCCTTGAACTCGTTATAAGTGATTTCCTTCAATCCGTTGCACTGAAATTGTTTAGGCTACTCTATAGTTTTTTGTTGAATGAGAAGTCGAATGACGCTCTTTCCTTTGCTATGCCTAATCTTGGCGGAATTTTATAAGAATGTTCAAACGAAAGTCATGGCCGATCGCTGTTGTCAGCATAAGGAAGCGGCCTTAGTGAAGCTGAAACAACAGCAAGCTAAGGTGCTCTGGATAGTTTTAGCCATTAATCTGGCAATGTTTGCAGTGGAGTTTGGGTCGGGGTTGAGGGCAGCAGCTCTCTCACTGACCGGGGACTCGCTGGATATGTTGGGAGACGCCTTGGTTTATGGCACTAGCCTTTATGTCATTTATCGCAGTACCAAAGCTCAGGCTGGAGCAGTTCTATTGAAGGGAGTGATTATGCTTGGCTTTTCGATTGCAGTCTGCGCCCGTGCCGTTTACCAATTTTTGATAGGGACTAACCTCCACGGCAGAATTTATAGGGGTCTTGGTCTGGCTGGCGCTGGTGGCAAAACTGATCTGTTTATTGCTGCTCACTCGCCATCGCTAAGACAACTTGAATATGGCTTTTGTTTGACTCTGCTTTCGCAATAACATTAATTGTTAATACGTCATTTTGACTGCAGCGGGACTGGTCTTGCTGACCCAATCTCCCATCCCAGATTTGTTGGTGGGTTTGCTGCTCACTAAGGGCTGTCATCATGTAACGGTCAAGCCCTAATGCTGAAAGCGGTTCAGCCCCTAGCTAAGTTTAAGAAGCCGGGAGCGGCAATGCTTATACCGTAGACACTGTGCCTTTAATTGATGACGCGCCCTAAAGTTTTTGCTCGTTCCGCTGAAATTGTTTTGTCGTAATCCTGGCGAGCGATCGCGTAAATAAGGTTTCTCCACAGTTAAAGGTGCCTGGCTTGGTGGCCCACCCTGTAGAGCATCGGTTGGCCTCCTGTTTAAGAAGCCAGAGTAATTGAGAGCATCGAAGTAGACAGCAGTGAAGCGCTCACTGAGCCAGGTTAGCATTCCACTGCTGTTGGCTAGAAACTTAGCTGTGACAAGTACAGCCCGTATGACCACAACCAGATGAGCCCTCAGGATGGCCATTAGCACAGGCTTCGCCGCAATAATACTGCCCTGCTTTTTCGAGGGCCTTGCTGACGTCAACAATGCACAGGCAAGAGTCACAGGCACATTTCATTTGAGTAACAGTCGTCATAGCAGTCTCCTAGAAACGGTAAAATAAACAAACACTTGAACACTCATTCAGGTATTACCATAACACTTGAATGCTTGCTCAGGTATTAAGATTGAAAATCTTTAGCTTTGGCTGCAGCTGCTGGGCGATCGCTAAAATTGCTGCTAGTGCTGGATATGACTAATTGATGTCACCCTCTGAAGACAAGACTATGCAGGCAATCGAGAAGGATACCCCAGTCAGCGGGATTCTAAGTGTTGAAAAGGCCCAACGGATGGCTGAGTTTTTTGGGGTGTTAGGCGATCCCAATCGCTGGCGCATCCTGTCTGCGCTCGCCTCCCAGGAACTGCGCGTGGGAGAGCTGGCTGAGGCAGTCGAAATGAGTGAATCTGCCGTTTCCCATCAGTTAAGAGTGCTGCGAACCATGCGGCTAGTCAGCTATCGCAAGCGAGGACGCAACGTTTACTACTGCTTAAAAGATAAGCACATCTTCAATCTGTATCAGGAAGCCTCAGAGCATTTAGATGAACCTGATGATGATTAATGCATCGCAGCCTGTAAACAGGGGTGATAGTCGATATGACGTGTAAACAAGCCCCAAGCTATTTTTTTCAAGGCAGTCCCAGGCCAAATCCTTGAATGAATCGCTGTATGCGCTCGGCAGCTATTCCACGCCAGTACGAGGATTAGAGCCGCACCATTGTGGCTCGCCATCATGGGTGTTTTTGAGCCAGGATGGCGCGGTGTCGGGGATCGGTTTCGTGGGTGGTGATGCGCTGATAGCCCATATCAGCTAAGGCCGCTTCGATGTCAAAGGTGTAGTAGTCGTCGGTCCAGGGTTCGGTGCTTTTCATCAGAGTAAAGATGGCTGGGGGCAGCTTTTGAATCACCTCAGATTTGGGATTGTTGTCTGCGATCGCCAGCACACCCCCGGGCCGCAACAGTCGCAGCACTTCTTGAAAGATGGCGCAGCTAGCTGTGCGAGGGAGTTCGTGGGTGACAAACTGTAGCGAGACTAAGTCAAACGACTGAGACGGCAGTTGGGTATGCTCGGCGTTGGCGTGCAGCCAGCGAGAAATTTTGCGGTCAGGGTCCTGCGCTTGGGCCACTGTCAGCATGTGGGGAGACAGATCGAGGCCGATGGTTTGAACAGCAGGCGACTGCTTCTGCAAGAACCGGTGTAGCGTCTGCGTTGAAATGCCAACAGAGCAGCCAATATCGAGGACATTGTGGACGGGATGCATCAAGTAAGCGGCTAAGACCGTATGCAAAGAACCCCGCAGTCGGTCGTGAGCTGCCTGCCACGTGAGGCTTTCATCAGGCCAAATGCGCAGCGCCATGGAATACGTGGCGGATGCGGCTTCAAAGGCGGCGGGCCAGCACAAATTACCAGCCTCATAGGCGTGGAAGGGTACCTGGTAGTAGTCAGGATAAACGACTGCTGGGTTAGTCACCTCAACTAGTTTGGCCGTAATGTCTGAGGCTTCATACGCGGCGCGAGTCTGCCGCCAGGGAATGCCGTTTTTTTCCGCCGTCTTGATCAGGACCTGCCGCGCCTGCCGCTTCATCAGGGCATAGAGCGGCTTGGCCCGAATGAGCCAATTCACCACTTTAGAGAGCCGGTCATCACCGGCCCAAGCGGGTTTTTGAGGACTGGTTGCGGTCATGCCGGCGATCGCTCTAAACGCTGCAACCTATCCTAAGCGATCGCCCGGCCTGACTCAAAAGTTGTCGGGATTCAACTGGCGACCACTGTTCTGATTAAGCTGTGTGCCGGTGCCGCCATCGGCAGCATCTAAAAAGGGCTGCAAATTGATGCTGCTGCTTCTGAGCGACGTAGGCGCAGAACTGTTGGGTAAGCCCAAAACATTGCCCAACTGGTCAAGCAAATCGTTATTGCCTTCTACCAGTGTGTTGACGCCTTGAGTCGTCTGTCCTTGATCAGCCAGAACGAGATTGTCGAAGACCTGATCGCGGGTCAGCATCGGATCTTGACCGGTCGGCACCGTGAAAACGATCCGACAGCTCGACACCGCTTCGGTCGTTACACAGACGGTGTTGTAGCCATTTTCACGTCCGGTTTGCAGCTCTAACAAGCCATCAGGGCGGTAGCTTTCAAGCCGGCGGCTAATCTCGTTGCAGCGCCGCTCGGCGGGCCAAGCGTTGCCCATCGTTGCCGGCGTGGCCCAGGCATAGAGCGTTCCCGGCTGGCTC
>JBCCNE010000529.1:0-3604 GCA_039026015.1 Cyanobacteria bacterium P01_C01_bin.70
ACCTGCTACGAAACCGGCAAACTTATTGACCTAGCTGAAAATCTACAGCCTTTTGAGGTGTCGATTTTACGCAAGGCCTAATCTTTGAAACACCGGGATTTGAAGTTCGTCTCTACGCCTCAGATCATGCAAACGACTTGTCTGTGCTTGCCGATGAATCGTCTTATAAACCTTACAACAAGAGAGCTTAAGGGCATGGCAGACGAGAGAGCCTGAAGTGCTGGCTTGACACGCGAGCAATCCAAGCATAGGATGCCAACAAACATGTTGGTAAATACGTGAAGTCAAAGTCTGAAGCTCGTGAACGTGTTTTGACAGCAGCCCAGAGGCTCTTTGTTGAGCGCGGTTATGAGGCAGTGACTGTAAAAGATATTGCCAAAGCTGCAAGCATTCATCACGCTTCGCTTTATCATCATGTTCCTGATGGCAAGTCGGCCCTTTACATAGAGGTGATGACCCGACATATGGAATATTATCGAGAGGGACTGCAAACAGCAATTCGCATAGAAGTATCTCTACAGGACAACCTGCAGCAGATTGCCAGTTGGATTATTTCAAACCCACCGATAGACGTGATTCGCTTGGCCAACAGTGACTTGCCGGCGATTAATACAGCCGAGGCCAATGTTCTAAGCGATTTAGCCTTTGAGGCAACGATTCTGCCGATCTTGGCGGTGCTTGAAGCCGCCCAAAAACAGGGTGAAATCGTGCATGACAATCTTGGTCATATTGCAGGCGCGCTTTTTTCATCTTTTGAAAGTTTGCATGCAGTTCCTGATGTGCACCTAGAAAAAAGTCGCCAGTCAATGGCCGACGACATCATAGGAGTTTTTATTAAAGGAATGCAGCCATAGTGCCGACGCATTTTTTTGCGTCCATTACCAACAAAAATGTTGGTTGATAAGTTCATTTCCAGAATCGACTGTTTGTTTATTGACGGAAAATGTCAAGCATGAAAATTAAGCTAATAATTAGTCTGCTGGCTATAGTTGGATTTTTGTTCATATTTTCAAGGCCTCTAAGGCGAGTAGTCAAATATCTTGATCCAGGGACAAATCGTGCCATTATGTATGCATCTGATGATCAGAATCCCTGTGACAATCAGTTTCCAATCGTGTCAGGACTCAATCTACTTGGAGAGCAGTTTGAATTACCTAAAGATTTTTCCGACAATTATAATCTGGTGATTCTGGCTTACACTCAGGAGCATCAATATGATGTCTACACTTGGCTGCCAATATTGGCAGAAATAGAAGCAAGTTTTTCTGATTTTCAATATTATGAATTGCCCACCTTACCCTCATATAATCCTATTTTCCGAGCTCAGGTTGACGGTTGGATGATTGAGGGCATTCCCGATGAAGAAACTCGTTCTCGCACAGTCACGCTCTATCTAGATGTCGATGCTTTTAACGCCAGCATGAATATCGAGAGTACTCAAAACATTCAAATTTTATTGATTTCTGCTGAGGGCAAAGTTCTTTGGCGAGAAAGCGGTGCCTTTTCAGAAAATAAAGGAATTTCTCTGCGATCGCGGCTTCGTGAGTTAAGCTTGATACAGCTTTGACTCCTCGCTAATCCAGCGTCGTTAAAATCAAGTCTCAGAACTATTTAGCGACACCGATTACGGGTTTTAATTTTGCGAATTTTGACGTAAATTTTGGAGCTTCAGATCTGAGTAAAATCGCTGCTCTTAATAGAGAATTCGATAAAAAGATCTTCGGATATTGGAGCTCCAAAAGGAATATTGCTGTTGCATTTGTGTGGCGATCACCGCCTGTTTACTCGGCTGCATTTGACTAAAATAAGTCGATTCATTTGATTTGCAAAGGTCATTTCCTCCCGATGAACCAGAATGATCGCTCTAGTCATTCGCAATTCGCTACCAGGCTTATCCTGGATACCCCGCAGATTTACTACACGCATTGGGCAAATCTTAAGTCATAATAAATTTACACTTCTTAATGACTAATTCATCTGTCAAGTTCGTCCTTCTAACCGGATTGCACCGTGGCATCACTACAAGACTCAGATTTAGCTATTCCCAAAGATATGGAGACTTCTCCCAAAGATATGGAGACTTCGCTGTCAAAAAAGATGAATAGACCACCGGGCGGCTACGGCAAGCTGCTGATTGGAGTTGGCCTTGGGGTGGCGATCGCGCTGATCGGGTCCCGGTTTGTGGGGGGTAGCTTAACGGCGGGAGAAGAGGCTGACCCGGCCGGAACGGTCAGTCAGATTAGTGCCCAAACGGTAACCGTGGCGCCCGTACAGCGACAACTGGTCGCGCAGCGCTTGACCGTGACGGGCACCGTCGAGCCGGCTGATTTGTTAGCCGTGACGCCGCAGATCAGTGGCCTACAGATTCAAAGGGTATTGGTGGATGAGGGTGATGCCGTGGCGGCGGGACAACCCCTCGTCGTTCTTGACGACACTGACTTACGAACCCAGATTCAGCAGGCCGAGGCGCAAATTCAAGTAGCCGAAGCGCAACTGCAGCAGCAGCAGGCCAATCTAGCCCAAGCTCGAGCCCAGCAGACTCAAGCCGAGGTCAATCGCCAGCGTTATCAGTCTCTAGCCAGTCAGGGAGCCGTCAGCAGCGAGGAGTTGGACAGTCGCTCGACTGAAGCCATCACTGCTCGCGAATCGGTGGGCGTGGCCGAGGCCAATGTGGCCAGTGCGACAGCGAATATTCGCAGCGCCCAGTCGGACTTAGAGCAGTTGCAGACTCAGCTAACCCGCGCCACGGTCGTGGCCCCCGCTGACGGCATCGTGGCGGAACGTCCCGCCAGTGTGGGAGATGTTTCATCGACTGCCAGTGAAGTGGTGGCCCTGATTCAGGGCAATCAGCTGGAGCTGCTGGCGGAGGTGCCCCAAGCGCAGCTCTCCCAGGTACAGGTCGGCGCCCCTGTCACTGTCACCTCCAGCACCGACTCCGACGTCCGGGTAGACGGCGCGGTTCAAGAAATTCAGCCGCTAGTTGACCCCGAGACGCGCACCGCCCAGATTGTGGTGCGACTGCCCGGCAGCGATCGCCTGCGGCCTGGCATGTTTCTGACCGCCGAAATTCAATCGGGGCAGCGCCCTGGGCTGACGATTCCGACAACGGCCATGCTGCCTCAGCCCGACGGCTCCGTGCGGGTTTACGTGTTGGGGCCAGACCAAACGGCGATGGCCCGCACCGTTGAGATTGGCGCCCGTATCCCCGGTGAAGAAGACGGCGATCGCGTTGAAATCCTGCAGGGACTCGACCGGGACGAACAAATCATCGTTGCCGGAGCCAGCTATGTGCAAGACGGTGATGTGGTTACAGTGGCGGAATGAAGGCGATAGCGCCACTTATGACGGTCTACTCTGGCAATGCCGATTATCCCAACTATTCGTGAGAGCAAGGCAGTTGATGAATCAAAGCGCGGCGTTGCCGCGTCAGTAACATCCAAATTGTCTCGCCCCTACCCTAATCCACCTATTCACCCCACCTTCCCCCGTTAACCCATCCTCACACCCATTCACCCTCCTACTCCATGTCTTTCAACGTTTCTGGCTGGTCTATCCGACGTCCCATTCCCACTCTGGTGCTCTTCCTGGTATTGACGCTGGCGGG
>JBCCNE010000530.1:0-3602 GCA_039026015.1 Cyanobacteria bacterium P01_C01_bin.70
AGTGGTTCCGGCAAGAGCCTGCTCGCCCACGCTCTGTTGGGGATTTTGCCAGAGAACGCCCAGTTATCTGGGACGATGGAATTTCAAGGGCAGCTATTGACTCCAGAGCGGCGTGAAGCACTGCGGGGAAAGGCGATCGCCCTGATCCCTCAGTCTATTGGCTACCTCGATCCGTTGATGACCGTCGGGCGGCAGGTGCAGCGAGTGGGTCAGCTCAGCGGCTTACCAGCGAGACCAGCTAAAACCTTGATGAAGCACACCTTTGCCCGTTATGATTTGCCTGCTCATACGCCGCAGCGCTACCCGTTTCAGCTCTCTGGCGGCATGGCACGGCGGGTGTTAGTCTCGACTGCCGTGGTGACCCCAGCCCAACTCGTCATTGCTGATGAACCGACGCCGGGTCTGCACCCGGATGTCGTTACTGAAACCCTGAAACATTTGCGAGAACTGGCTCAGGAGGGGCGGGGCGTGATCCTCATTACCCATGACATTGAAGCGGCCTTACAGGTGGCTGATCGAGTCGCCGTCTTCTATGCTGGAACCACCGCCGAAATCGCCGACGCTAAAGACTTCGCGACTGGAAATTTGCGTCACCCTTACACTCAAGCACTCTGGCGATCGCTGCCCCAAAACGACTTCGTGCCAGTGCCGGGAAATCAGCCCAGTTCTGAAAATTTGCCAGGGGGATGTCTGTATAACGATCGCTGTCCCTGGGTTACTGCCGAATGTGAACAGGCACGTCCAGAGCTGCGGTCGGTTCGTCAAGGTTGGGTGAGGTGCATTCATGCTGAAGGGTGAAGGGCTCTGGTTTCGCTACAGTGTTAAGTTGCCGTGGGTCGTACAAGATCAAGCGATCTCGATCATGCCGGGGGAAGTCGTGGGCCTGATGGCCCCTTCTGGTTACGGCAAAACAACGCTCGGCAAACTTCTGGCTGGGTATCTGATGCCCACTCAAGGGCACGTCACGCTGAATGAGCAGCCCCTACCGAGTCGAGGCTATCGCCCCGTGCAGCTGGTTTTTCAAAATCCAGAACTGTCGGTTAACCCCCGCTGGCGCATTGACTGTATTTTGCGGGAAGGGCATCCGCCACAACAGCAGATTCTTGATGCCCTCGGTGTCCATCCCGGCTGGCTGACCCGCTATCCTCATGAACTCAGTGGCGGGGAGTTGCAGCGAGTGGCGATCGCCCGCGTCCTCAACCGCAATACCCGTTACCTGATCGCCGATGAAATGACTGCCATGCTCGATGCCAATACCCAGGCATTGATTTGGCAGGTGGTTTTGGACTTCGCTCGTCAATATCAGGTTGGCATCATCGCCATTAGTCACGATACAGCACTGCTGAAGCGCATTTGTCAACATGATGGTCTGCCTGCTGAGCCGCGTCTGATAGCTCTCGATTCTGAGCGACCGGATAGAGCTCATTCTGGACAGCAACTATCTGGGACCTTGCAAAAACAAATGCGTACTAAGACTATCGTGTAGCGTAGCCAGAATAGAGGAGTAGTTGCCGCGTTCTGCAAACGTTCTACCCCAGCGACTACAGGTTTCTCTATGTCTAAACAAAAGCCAAGTCCAGGGCGGCAATATCCAGTTGCAGAACATCAGATTCAGATTCGTTTTTTTACCAGGTTGTGTTAGGTCTCACCAGTCTGGGGTGAAGTGAAGTTTCGTCAATGTATTCGCGCCAGCGATGAATTAATGAACCTTGAAAGTCGATAACGATCGCCTCTTCGGCCCGTGATACCTTCCCCGTTTGAGTTTCAGTTTCTTCCTGGTACCACTCCACCATGGGGTGAGCGTCTTGCAGTACCACGTTACGAATTTCAATCGTCGTTACGGTATGAGTAGCCCTAAAACGCTTGAAAGGCGCCCAAAATAGCGGTGTACCCTCGCCAACGCTGGCCCGGCATGAAGTTTCCATCTGGGGTAAACAACGCCGCAAAGGCTTGTCCATTTCCCTATAGCCAGGCTGGTTGCGCTCTTGCAATTTGCCTCACCCGAGGATGAGAAAAGGCGATCGAAAAGCGTGTCATCTTAAACCAAGGTAAGCTCAGCGCCGTTAGTTGCTGTAGCAAGATGCGTCGATTCAAAGAGACTCTAGTGGGCAACTGGGTCACAAACGACGGGTGGTAGTCGCGTCGGCTGCTCTAATGGATGGTTTCGCATCCCTTTCGCGGCTACAAAGCAGGGGAAACGGTAAAAACCCTGCAACACCCGTGACAGCAAGTCGCTGCTAACAAGTCCTTGAGCAAACGTTGACTGAGAAAATAGGTATTCATGTCTCTGACACCGTTCTCCTTTGAGACACGATGAACAGGCCAAGCAGCAGAACACCTGTGGTACCAACCACAGCAACTTTTTACTCTTAAGACAGTTACTTTCAGGCTAGTAACTTATGTACAAGACAGGGAAGCTTATTAATTGGCAGTGATATTTCTATAGAGTTTTTCAAAAAAAAGATAGTGTTGCTAACGCCTTTGTGAAACCGTTTGATTAATACTTTTCCGCTGTTTTCTCAGTCGTTGTTGTTGCTGATTAAAGGCTATTTGCTCGGCAGAAAGGACGGCTGACAGAATAGGTGGGCGCATATCCCACTGTACTTCAGCGAGTGAAAATAGAGTGCCTGCCATTACGATTGCCGTGATTAAAAATTGATGGCTCGGCATCATATTGAGCAGGCCAATCGTGGTGAAATGAACGGCCCCAGTGACCAAAAAAGTGCGAGATCGTAGACCTAGGCTCATTAGCAGATAGCCTACCCCGCATAGCCCCAACCAGATGCTAGAGAGATCACTTAAAACTGTACCAATTCCTGCAAAGATGCCATAGTTGGTGATAGCCAAACCGCTTAAAATTACTCCACCCCAGAGATAAATCAACCAGCTCAACTGCTCAACGGTAACCCAGTACCAGGCAAAGCTCGCCATGCCACCTATCCCGACTAGAGATAGCACTGAACCGAGTAGAGCTTGGTGAGTCCACGCAAAAGTAGGGAATAAATGCGGGATTAAAAATGATGCCAACAATCCAGCCCCAGAGCAAAAAGACCTGATCAATGCGAGTGTAGAGCAGCGAAAAAATTGGTTTACCGTTAATCGTCCACTGTCAAGCAAGTAAGCCTTCCAAATCTTGAACATCGAGATCTGTTTGCTTGCGACGCAGAATCGGTTCTTCAAGATTAAAAAAGCTCATCGCAGAAAAAAGTCGGGGATTAAGAATAAGCAGCATGGCTAATCTTAACAAAAATTCATATATTTACCCTTTACTCTTCCTGTTCCTACGCTGCGCCTATAGCTCACTATCTTTTGCTAGCGGAGATAAAGGTCTCACGATCCTAAGTACAGGACAAAAGCTTGAGTGTGTGGCGAAAGTCATCTTCATAGAGCGGAGAGGGGTTTAGCAGGAGATGGCGAAGCTAGTCAAATCCTAGAACGGAACAGACTCTTGGCTTGACGACCATGTTTTTTGATGGCAATGGGTCGCCGCTGATGCAGAAACAATCCGGTTTTGAACGACCAACAGAGGGCCAAGGTCAGCAGTGCAAAGAGCTTTCGTAGACGCTCAGCTTCGGTGAAGTGAGTGGATTCGAGACAAAAGC
>JBCCNE010000531.1:0-3598 GCA_039026015.1 Cyanobacteria bacterium P01_C01_bin.70
ATTGGGATGCGGGTGTCATACTGCTTTGGCGTTCGCACTCAAAATCACTTTGTTTACGAATCGAACGATGAGTTTGTCGCCAAGCTGCCCCCCAGCATTGCCGCTGATATGGAGGCGTTGCTGAAGCCTCACGAAGTGCCGCTGCAGGACTATCTGTGGTTCTTTGAGTCCCTTTGGCAAGCGTGGGAAGGTCGGGGCAGCGATCGCATCCGCATCCAACTGGCCCCGGCCAACCTGCACTGGTGTGATGACGACGCGCTGACTCAGCAAAACGAATATGCCCAGAAGTACGGCGTGGGTATGCACATGCATCTGCTCGAAACGCCCTACCAGATGGAGTATGCCAAGCGTCGTACTGGCACCACTGCGGTCAAGCACTTGAACAAGCTGGGCATTCTCGGTGAGCACCTGACCCTGGGCCACGGCGTCTGGCTCACCGAAGCAGACATCGACCTAATTGCCGAAACCGGCACCAT
This sequence comes from Cyanobacteria bacterium P01_C01_bin.70, assembly GCA_039026015.1. Taxonomy (GTDB): domain Bacteria; phylum Cyanobacteriota; class Cyanobacteriia; order Phormidesmidales; family Phormidesmidaceae; genus Halomicronema. Next base: position 477 of record JBCCNE010000531.1, read on the forward strand.
GATTTGCCACAATGCCAGCTCAAATCTGCGGCTGCAAAGCGGTATCGCCCCGTTGAACTATTACGCCAAGAAGGGGGTGCGAGTTGGCATGGGGCTGGACGAGGCTGGATTGAACGACGATCGCGACATGCTGCAAGAGATGCGCCTCGTCCTCAAGCTGCACCGCGAACCGGGGATGGATAACTTGGTTCCTGCCGCGGCCCAAGTCTTCCAGATGGCAACGGAGAACGGGGCTCACACGACTCGCTTCGCGAAGGAAGTTGGCACCCTCGAACCCGGCAAAGCCGCTGACATGGTGCTGATGGACTGGCATCACCTGGCCTATCCCTATCTAGATGACACGATTCCCGTGCTGGAAGCCGTACTCCACCGTAGCCGCACCCACGGCATTCACACGGTGATGTGCAATGGCGAGGTAATTCTCAAAGACCGCCAGTTCACTCGGGTTGACAAAGAAGCGCTGCTCAAGGAGCTGGCCGAGTCTATGCAAGCCCCGCTCACGCCAGAGGAACTGCGCCGTCGCGAGCTCGCCAAAGAAGTTTTCCCCTACGTGAAAAAGGTCTATGACGGCTGGTTTGATCCCCAGTCTTGTGAGTCATTCTACAGCCCTAATTGTCGTTGCCCCGTTTGCTAAGACCTGGAGCCGCTCCTGGTTGCTAGATCGGTCTGTGATGTGTTCGTTGAAATGTTTCGCTCTGTTGTCTGCATTTTGATTTGAGGAAAACCCTGTATGTTTCGTTCGAGTACCAGTCGTCGTCGTTTTCTGGGCATGAGCCTAGGGGCAGCCCTGACCCCCGCCATGCTTTCAATGCTCAGCAGTTGTGCTGGAGGGACTAAAACGGCTTCCCACGGGGGACGTGAAATTAAGTTCGCCCACGGCGCAGGCCTCTGTAATATGCCCCTGTTCTATTCGGCAGAAAAGCAGTTGTTCAGTCAATATGGCTTTACCGGCACCGCAGCCCTGACCCCGATGCCCGCCGACGTGGCGGTGCAACTGGCAACAGGACAAGTTGAAATGGCGGTGATTCCCTTTACCAATGCGATCGCCGCCTACACTCAAGGGGCCTCTTTCCAAATTGTGGCGGGGAGCGGTGTAGAAGGGTTGATCGTTGTCGCTCAGCCCGAAATCAAGTCCTTTGCTGACCTCAAAGGCAAAAAGTTGGCGACTTTCCAGGCCGACACTTTAGATGTGGTGGTCTATGACTATCTCAAGCAAGAGGGCTTGACCTACGACGATGTAGAAATGGTTTATCTAGGCGACTCCACCGAGTTACTAAATGCTTACGTAGCCGGACAGGTCGATGCGGTGAGCCACATTGAACCCTATGCTACGCAGGCCAAGACTTCCACCAACGGCAACATCCTGGGCGACGGCACCGATATCTATGGAGCGGGGTATCCCGACTGCGTACTGGCTGTGCGCAATGAGGTGATTGAGGCCGAGCCGGAAGTGGTGAAGGATGTCATCCGCGTCTTTTTTGAAGCGCAATACCAAATTGAGAACAGCTTTGAAGAAGCGGCGAAAACCACCATCGACAAATACTACAAAACTGACATGGAAAGCCTGCTGGCTGCCGCTCAAGCCCAGCCTCCTGGCGTGGATATTCGGGACAAGCGCGAATTTATGTATAGCCGGGCCCAGAGCATGAAGGAGTTGAACTATATCAACGCCGACCTGGACGACAACTTCGTCGACTTTGCGCTGCTCGAAGAGGTGATTGCCGAAAGTCCTGAGTTGTGGGAGCGAGTGAAGGTCAAGACCACGGCGTAATCGGATTCGGTATGGGGTTTAAGCAATGCTGACTCCTGACCATGCTGCCCCGTGCCTTTCTCATTGCCATCCTCATTCATTGAAGTTGCCTTCCCACTATGACCACCAAAATGCCACCCAAAACGTCCTCTCAGAGTCGTTCGCCATCCTCTAGCCGGGGCAACCAAACTGCGCGAACCCGCTGGGCCAAAAACGCGGCGCAGTCAGTGATGTGGTGGGTGATTTCGCTGGCGCTCTTTATCGGTATCTGGGAACTGGTTACCGTGCTGGGGTGGACTAACACCATCATCTTGCCGCCACCCCATGAATTCTTTGCCGAAATTGCGAACCAAGATCAGTTTCTTGCACCCAGGATTGGAGTTGAGCGGACCGGGGGTAACTTTGTCTTGCTAACGGCGATCGTCGCCACTCTCAAACGGGTACTGGTGGGCCTGGTTTTAGGGTTTGTCGCAGCCCTCGGGGTGGGCGGGTTGGCCTGCTACTTTGACCTATTTGGCAAGTTGACGTTGCCGGTGATCACACTACTGGCTCCGATCGCCCCCATCGCCTGGATTCCCTTTGCCATCATGGCCTTTGGCATTGGTGACGGAGCCGCGATTTTTGTGGTGTTTATCGGTATTTTCTTTTTGCTGACGTTGGCCACGGTAAATGCTATCCGCAACGTTAATCAGCTTTACATCAATACGGCAAGAGTGCTGGGGGCCAGTCGGCAGCAGGTGATGTTTAAGGTCATCCTGCCTGCCATTATTCCTGACCTGTTCTTCATTTTGCGGATTAACTTTTTTGCGGCGTGGATGGCGGTGCTGGCGGCAGAAATGGTGGGTGTGAATACCGGGTTAGGGGCGATCGTGATGGTGGGTCGGCAGATGTTCAACGCCAAGCTCATGTTCTTAGGCATGGCGGTGATTGGGTTGGTCGGATACCTGTTGGATGTGGGTTTCCGACAACTCCAAAATCGCGTGCTGTGGTGGAAGGGCGCTTCGCAGTTGTAAGAGATTTGTCCCCAAGGGACAGCCGAAATCGAGGACTATTATGGGACAAATTGTTTGTGACCACGTCTCGAAAATTTGGAATCCAGACAGCGCGGATGCCAACTTAGCGATCGATGAGGTGAGTTTCACGGTCAATCCAGGCGAATTTCTAGTCATTATTGGTCCGAGCGGCTGTGGCAAGAGTACGCTGCTCAGCATGATGGCGGGTCTAGAAATGCCCACTTCTGGGGCCATGATCCATAACGGCGAGCCGATCACTGGCCCCTCGACTGATCGCTCCATGATCTTTCAACAAGCCTCGTTATTTCCCTGGCTCTCAGTGCTCGATAATGTGGCCTTTGGCCTCGATTTGCAAGGCA
>JBCCNE010000532.1:0-3594 GCA_039026015.1 Cyanobacteria bacterium P01_C01_bin.70
GCCGAGGGCAATCTAACGCTTGATTCTAAGTCGCCGCAGAAAATATTTTTTAGGCACAAGCATCCTTTACTGGAAGCGCTCTTCAATGTTTGCGAGGCGGAGCAACCCATCGAGTATGTGTTCTTGCTGAGGAGGATGACACCATTCCCATAATTACCCACTGTAAGATGGGATTGAAAGCCATCGAAAGCCTTATAGCTGAGGTATTCGGGTGAACGAAAAAAAGCGCTGGATCTAGATTGAATCAGCAATTTGATGTCCTGAAAGCGCCGGCCTACCGTTCAGTAGTACAAACATCTCGCGCAAAATTTCGTGCACCCGCGTTCAAGTGTGACTACAAAGCTTCCATGATCTTGATCTCATTATCATCAGGATCAAGAAACTCTAATGATCGACTACCATCGTCGTTGGTATGGATGGAAATGGTTTCAATAACGGTTGATACGCGGTTCTTCAATTCGTCTAACTGACTGTGACCCAAATGGAAATCGACGCTTCCGCCGGGACTGCGTTGACCGCCACCTCGGCCAGGGACGTAGAGGGCGATCGCAACTGTTGCTCCATCCAGTTGTGCCCATCCATACTCCTCAACTACGCAACTGGCGGACAGCCCTAGAACTGACTCGTAGAATTTTACGGATTGTTGAAGATCGGTGACCGGGATCTTCAATAAAGTCACATTTAACATGAGTTTTGTCTCCCTATCCTAAACCTTCATTTGATTGAATCGCGACGCTGTCAGCAGAAAACGTAGTCCCTTCATATCCCGATGGGCGAAGGCTCCCCCTTCAGCAGCACGTTCTACCACTCCAATCCGTTGAAACCCAAGACGTTCAAATAGCGCAATTGCTCGCATGTTCTCCTCGACGGTATCTGCACGCAGTTCTTGTGCTCCACATGACTCAAACAGAAACCTGTAAAGGGCACGCATGGACGCAGTTGCAATTCCTCTCCCTTGCGCCTCAGGCATGAGGGTGATAAAAACCTCCATTGCACCACTTCCCGCATCAGCTCCTCCCAATGCGCCCAGGTACAGGTCAGTTTCTCGATCAGCGATCGTCAATGACAAAACAGGTGTGTCAGTTGCATAGCTGGCAATGACTGCATCCATCATCGTTGCTGCACCTTCGGGTGTTTTTTGTTCGTCGGTAAAGGCCATATAGCGAGTAGAGCTTTCATCGGTGACAAACCGCTTAAACGCTTCTAGGTCAGAGGCTTTGTGAGGCCGCAGAACAACCTGATCGGCATCCAGAGCATCGGGAATTTTGATAACGATACTCGTCCATTCCATGACTTCGACTCCTCCGTCGATGGGGCGAAAAATATCCTCAATTCTCGAAGCAAAGACGCGGGCAATATCAAAGGCAAGAGACAGACTGGCTTCATAGCGCCCATTTTCAATTGCGTTAACCGTTTGCCTCGACACCCCTAATCGAGATGCTAGATCCTGTTGAGTCATACCGCGAAGTTTTCGGAACAGCCGAACTCGATTTTCAATTTTCGTTTTTTTTGACCCGATGTCTCCACCCTTATTCTTTGTTACTGCCCTATGCCTCCTTGCAATACCTGATTGACGCTGTTAATTTGTATCTTCATTGACACAATACGGTGATCGCGAGCAGAATGTAAAGTGAGCTTTCCATTTCTAATGGCTAATGCAGGAAAGATTGAGACTGTTAGAGCAAGCGATCAATGAACGGGGCTTGAGTGGTGCCAAAGATCGAATAATGGCACTCGTTCGCCCCGCGATCGCCCTGGTTCCAGAATTAGCCGATGAAGAGGACATTCCCCTTGGATCGACCAAACTGTGGGGATTACCGCATGTGCCATCTGGGTTTGATTGGCCAATACATGAGGGCATGATGCTTGGGTTCCTCGGACAGATTAATCTTGCTGAATTGAAGAATTGCCATGACTTGGGTCTGCCCAGCCATGGCCTTTTATCTTTCTGGTTTCATCAAGGATTAAATGATGGCGAAGGACCTGCCTGCGGAAAAGTCTTCCATTTTCTCGACTCAGACTTAACGCTTCTGGAGTGGCCCGACGATGATGAGCGCTATGACACGAGTTGGATACTTGATTACAGCGATACAGCCTGGAAAGCCCACCTAAGCGCCTTTCCTTCACTTCCCTACGGCTACTATCACGATAATGTCTATCGAGAATTTCTCAATCTATCTGAGGATGAAGGGGATACTTATGCAAATGAGCGTGATGCTTACGCTTATTTGCAATCTGGATTGAGTGACTTATTCGATTTACCAAGAGATGATTATCAACTTGGAGGATATCCTCATCGGTGTCAGTTTGATCCACAAAAATACATTTACCTCAGGGCAAATAATCTTGTGGAATCAGATTTTGATGAGCAAAACCCCGAATCAATGGCAACCATGTTGAGCTTCGCACAAAACTTGAGGCTTTTGGCTCAGTTCGATGCAAACAATGAAAACGTTGCGGATCAATCAGAGGTCAGTATCTACTTCCTATATCCAGAAGTAAAACTTGCTCAACATGATTTTGAAACTCCTTATACTTGGTGGGATTTTGAGAGCTGAATAACGTCAATACGGGTTAAGAGCCGGACGAAGACTCGCTGTTGATCTTCTTTGGTGAACTAGCGAGCACCTAAGACGTGTAAACCTGGAACGTGTAAACCTGGGACAGACTTCCGCTAACAAATGCATGCAGCCGCCCCCTCGCCTGTGCGCCGTTCTAATTGTGCAAGGCTGCTTGGATATTTGTACCGTAGGCCTGCTGAATATTTTCCATTGTCATCACGGCTTGGGGCGTATCGTCAGCGAGCACACGACGGTTGAGCAACAGCAGCCGATCGTAGCGATTGAGCGCCTCACCCCACTCATGACTGCAAACCAGCAGCGTTTTACCCTGCTGGCTGAGGTCGGCAAAAATGTTCAGCATAATGGCTTCCGTTTTTCTATCGATGCCGCTAAACGGCTCGTCTAGCAAAAATAAATTGGACTGCTGGGCCAAGGCCCGAGCTAGAAAAACTCGCTGCTGCTGACCGCCCGAAAGCTGACCGATAGGGCGGTTTTTGAAGGGTAACATTTCCACCCAATCTAGCGCTGCACTGACTAATTTTTTGGCTTTGTTATCAGGCGATCGCCCCCAGCCGAGCGCCCTAACCTGCGCCATCATCACCACATTCCAAGCGGTGATTGGGTAATCCCAATCAATTTGCGATCGCTGCGGCACATAGGCGACCTGCGATCGCTGCCGCTTCAACGTAGTCCCGTTCAACAAAATCTGGCCCCGATAGGGCGTTAGACCCAAAATCGCTTTAACCAGGGTGCTCTTCCCCGCCCCGTTAGGTCCGATTAGCCCGACCCACTCGCCCGGATGCAACGTCAGCGAAACCTCCGTAAGTGCTTCGATACCGCGATAGTTAACCGATAGATTCTGAACCGTTAGCATAATGAAAACGATAATCCGGCAAGCATATATCTAAGGCTTCTAGGATTCAAGCCCCGGCAAAGACTCACTGAGCATGAGAACACTGCCTTCATCTTCTCTGAGCTTGACAATGATTAGATAGCGAAGCATTTCGCCTTGTGAAATTTGGTACGCCAGTCC
>JBCCNE010000533.1:0-3590 GCA_039026015.1 Cyanobacteria bacterium P01_C01_bin.70
TGTCAATGCACTGCTGGGCTCGGCGCTCAGCCCGCGATCGCCAATACCTCAGTAAAGTCACTGAGCAAACTAAAACCGGTATCCCATGTCACAAATATTGCGACGAATCGGTATTTACTGAGTTACATGTTAGATATTTCGTTTACGGGCTCGCGAGCGTATCTGCAGGCACGTCTGCCAGCGCCTGCAAGGTTGACAGCGCCTCATCACACCATCGCAGCCAGCCTTGTTCATGCTGAATGCCGTTGCGGAGAGTGAGATATTGATAAGTCGCGGGGGTAGAAAGCGCTTCAACGTCAGGAAAAAAGCGCTCTTCGATTGCCTGATATTCCACCAGGCGAGTTTGATGCTGCTTGCGATGCTGGCGCAGCTCTTGCAAAATCACGCTGGGCTCAACGAGGTAGCCCCCAAACAGCTTGACAAGCAGGTCGTCTTTCACGGGAGCCAACGGGCTGGGGGTCCGCAGCCATTCTGCCAGCTGCGTTTTGCCCTGAACCGTAATGGAATAAAGCTTTTTGTTGGGGCGGGCTTCTTGCTCAATCGTGGTGGAACGGATGGAGCCCGTGGCCTCTAGTTTGGCCAGTTCACGATAGATTTGCTGGTGACTGGCATCCCAAAAAAAGCCCACTGAGCCGTCAAAGCGCTTGGCCAAGTCATAGCCACTGCTGGAACAGTCAAGTAACGCGACAAGAATGGCGTGGGAAAGGGCCACAATTTTTGCTCCTTTGGCACCGCTGTATTAGCAGCTAAGAGCCTATATTACCTCACGGCCTTTATCGGCACTGACAAGCGATCGCCCATCAAGTATGTTGTCATCATGCCTTTGCCCTTGACGGGAATTTCGCCTCGGCAGATGAACTGATAGTGCGGTTTGAGCACTTCATAGGTCGCCTGCGTCACCTGAATCTCTCCCGCCACACCGGTCGATTCCATCCGACTGGCAATATTCACCGTGTCGCCCCACAGGTCGTAGATAAACTTCTTTTGACCAATCACCCCGGCAATGACGGGGCCGGTATTAATGCCGATGCGGATTTTGAAGGGCCGCCCCTGCTGTTGGCTAAAGTTGACAATCGCCTGCTGCATATCGACAGCCATGTGGGCGATTGCCTCAACATGATCTTGTCGATGTTCGGGCAAACCACCAACCACCATGTAAGCGTCACCGATGGTTTTGATTTTTTCTAACCGATGTTTTTCAGCTAATTCATCAAAGGTGGAAAAAATCTCGTTCAGCATATCCACCAACGATTGCGCGGGTAGCTCCGTCGATAGCCTGGTGAAGTCAACGATGTCGGCAAATAAAACCGTGGCTTCGGCAAAATGATCGGCAATCGTGCCCTGCTGCTGCTTGAGGCGAGCCGCGATCGGCTGAGGCAAGATGTTTAGCAATAGCTGTTCAGATTTTTCTTTTTCGATTCTCAGCTCGCGTTGGGCTTTGTCACGTTCTGCGGCACTTGCTGAGAGTGACAGAGCCGTGATCACCAGCACACAGATATACACTTGCAGGGCTAACACCGCTTGCCCCGGCTGATCAGAAAAATAGGTGAAAGGGCCTAGACCTTGGATCACGCCCCAACCCGCAAACCCAGTGGTGATGAGGATGGCCATAGATGAACCCGACGTTCCCAGCTCTAGCGCACCCCACGCAATCAGCGGAAAGGGCAAATATTCCAACGGCACTGGAAAAATCGCAATGCGGCTCGGGGCCGCAAAAATAAACCAGCTCAAGGCTGACATGGCCAGCAACCACGCCATGCCAAAACATTTGCGCTGAGTACTGTGAAACTTTCGCGGCCACTCGGCAGCCGTCAGCACAACCGGAAACAGCATTAGCACTGCGCCGACATTACCCATCCACCAGTTAAACCAAATTGGGCCAATGTCTTCGAAGTTTTTGGCATATTGCAGGCAGCAATTGAGGGTGCCGATAGTGGCACTGAGGGCCGAGGGAATGACTGCCGCCCCAAACACCAGCAGCCCCACATCGCGAACTTTTCTGAAATGGGTTGAAAAGTTGAAGCGCATCAATAAAGCAGTGCCCAGCATCGCTTGAAGACTGTTGTTGGCAGCGGCAAGCGCCATATTGAAGGCCGGCTCTTGTCCCGTCATCAGGCTATTGAGCAGAGAACCCAGAGCCACAGCCGGCCAAAATTTTATTCCCAGAAGTAGCAAAATTAGCTGGCTGTAGGCGGCTGGCGGCCAGATGGGGTAAGTAGGCAACTCTGTGGTTAGCGGAAATTGATAAATCAGCAGAATCAATAGGCGGTAGCCGATCGCTAATAGGGCGATCGCACCTAAATACTTTATTCCAGTGAGCCGCCGAGTCCAGTTATAGAAGACAGGACGTCGCCGGGGACGCAGCATATCTACCCAGGCTGCCGATATAGCCATGTCAATTTACCCAATAGGAAAAGTTGATAAGCGTACTCATTTATGCTTAGAGCTAATTTATAGAGGAAATCTTGAATAGCCTTTAGATCAAGGCGGAACAGGCAGTTGAGCGATTATTTAGCTTATTTATGAGATTCATCAAAAGGGTGAAAACGGTAGCATCATTGGCGTGTGCGAAGTTAAATAAGTTACTTCTCAAGCGAATCCAGTCTCGGCTAAGTCTCAAATGAGTTACGCCATGCGACTGAATTTGAGGCCATATCCAAACTTTCAGTATTGGCACCTTACTTCAGAGCAGTTCAGGATTAATTGGCAACAATGTGTCAATTTTCAATGACTCAGGAAGCCTTTGGTGGCTGGACTGACCAGCATCGTCTAGATGTTGGCGGCTTGCCATGACAGCGTTTCTGAAGCTAGTGAGGGGCTAAAAGTAGCCTGAAACCTTGGGTTCAGGTAAAGTGCGTAGCTCACGAGACCAGGAAATGTTGTACGACTCGACGGTAAAACAAGGCATTGTCAACGGCATTCTAAAGTTGGTAAAGCCCCTTAGCTTTAAGACTCGCGCAGTTAAGTTAAGTTCGATTATGGCCTTTCAGACCCGAGTTTGGGGATAGTGGGCGGCAAAATTAGGGGAAGGGTTTTGTTGGCAGAGCCCTGCTGAAAGGAGGCGTGGATGGATGTGAGGGGGCAGAGCCTGCCCAGAGAGATTGGGGTGGACGAAAGGCCTAGTGAAGCAGGTGCAGTGGATGTTAGGGTAAATAACTCTTGGTTTCACATTTCAGACTTTGGTTCCAAACTTACCTTGTGGGAAAAGTACAGCCCTAAGTTCTACTCTGCGAGCCGCCGTCGCGGCGTCTACGTGCTGGGTTCTCCACTCCTGGTGCTTGGTTGTCCGCATGCCAAACTTGTTAACTCATTCCCTGATTTTCCGCATGCCGCATGTCGTATGCCGGACTCTGTAGGGCAATGCCTTTTCCTCAGGGGACTTTGAATTCCGAATGTCGATTTCCGACATAATGAAATGAGAAAGACTTTACATTTCTTTAATCATGGCGAAAGACTTACAGGCGTTTTTGAAGCGGCTCGAAGAGCGGGGGCAATTGCGGCGCATCAAAGCTCCGGTTGATCCTGATTTGGAAGTGGCAGAGATTGCCAATCGCTTGCTGCTGTCCGGTGGGCCAGCGCTCCTGTTCGAA
>JBCCNE010000534.1:0-3562 GCA_039026015.1 Cyanobacteria bacterium P01_C01_bin.70
GCTGGAAAATTCCCAGTCCTCTGGGCATTTCACCAAACCATCTTTGACTGGGTTTAAGTGGATGTAGCGAGTCAGGTTCAACAAATACTCATCGCTATCAACATGAATGAGTTGAAACCGACCTTGAAATAGAGAGCCACAGCTATCGTAGCGACGATTGATAGCGTTGGTATAAGACAATGTAAAGCGATGCATCGCTGCCGATAGATTCTCCTCACGGAGATAAATCAACAAATGATAGTGGTTGGGCATCAGGCAGTAAGCGACGACATGCACCGTTTTGGTTGCCACAAAGTGGCGAAACTTTCTCAAGAAATAGAGATAGTTCTCTCGCTCGAAGAAAATTGTCTGGCGATTGTTGCCCCGATTGTAGAGGTGGTAGTAATGCCCTGACTGGAGCGATCGCTGACGTCGTGGCATCGGTTTGCCTGTTGAGTGCCCTACTGCTAAAGTTCCCCGCCAAAGCGCTAAGGGACCGGGTGCCTTTGATATGTTCTTTCAGGAACTTGAATACTTAACTCAAAGGCACCCGGTCCCTGGCACCCCCCAAGGCACCTGGTTCCTTGAGATTAGCGCCTCAACAAGCTAAACACCTCGCCCTGCTCCGGCGTAATCAAAATCCCCGACTCGGGAATCGCGATCGCCTGACTCCATGTCGCCTGCTCCGCATACTGGAGCACATGCAGCGTATGGATGGCAGACCGCACCCCTGCCGGCGAACCCATCACCAGATGCAGTAACCGCTCCCGCTCCGGCTGAGCCGGTGGATTCGCGAGCAATAGCGGGCTCGTCGCCGCCCGCTGACGGGCCAACGACGCCAAAAATGGCACACACAACATAATCGGGTTTCCTCCGATGAAACGAATGGGTAGGAAACCCAAAAACCTGGCCGTTCCCAGACATGATGCAGTTCGGAACGGCCACGAGTAAAATGCTACTCAGCCTCCGAGACAGGCGCGTTCTGCCTTGGGGGTTAGCTGCTGGTGGGTGGTGCTAACACCTGCCAGTAGCGCTCGACCAAATTTTTGGGAATCAAGCTGCGGATACACAGCCTTAGCTCAGTAATTTAATTCATCCCCACACCGGACGCAAGTCAAGTTTGCTATGGTTCACAAACTCGGTGCGGCGCGGATGTTGCTGCTGGCCAGTTGCAGGACTATGTACCTTTACCGAATGCCCCCATCACATGCCGGCCTCATGCTAAAACTAATCCTTTTGGCATCACTAGGCGATCGCCACTACATCCCTCAGATTTAATGTAATGCCGTGGTTGGTGGCCCAGCGTCCTTATGCTTGCAAAACTCTTGCCAACAATTCCGGTGCAATTCTAAAGCCAGCTTTCTGGGTAAGCTCTTCGACTACCGGTTTTAAGGATGGCAGGTCGCCAGATTGCTTGGCTTTGAGCAAAACTCCCAACACACTCGTTACCGGAAGCCCCAAAGATTTAGCAACCCTTCGCCCATCTCGTTCATCTAGGAGAACCCATTCAGCCTGCAATTTCAAAGCAAGTGCGATCGCTTCAGCTTCACCACCATCTAAAGTTTGCCGTAGAAGCTGAACAAAAGATGGATTACCAACAGACTGAACTTTAATCCATCCGTCAGCAATCGCTGCTTGAATAGACTGGGAACCTGGACGTTCCTCATCGATCTTCAACTCCTCCAAGACAACCCCTGGGATTTGGATCTGACCAAATTGCTGGCGCAGCAGCTTGAGTCGCTCAATAATCGCCAAATTCAAAATGGGAGAGGTGTTACTAACGATAGGCATAAGCCAGATCGTCCGCTAGTTCTTCAGCTCCATAGTGGCGTGAGATACCGCGCTGGGCCAATAGTTGTCCAAATGCGTATTTACTGAGTTGAGCCAGTTCTCTGGCTTTGCCAAACGACAGCAAGTTCTGAGCATAGAGAGAGACAGCTAGCTCGTATAGCAATTCCTGCTCGATTCGTTGTTCTGGCAGTCGAATGGCTTGAAGGATAGAGTCGGGAATGGAAAGCTGCAAACTCATGGCTTGGGGGTAAGGAGATGACGCTTCCATTCTAGGGCTGCTGCAAATTAAACACACATGTCACGGAGTGAACCGTCAGCAACGAGGGCTTCCGTAACCGACTGCCAAGCAACTGCTAAAGAACACAGAAAAGGCTAGGCGATCGCCACTTCTTCCCTCAAATTCAATGCAATGCTGTGGGTGGTGGCCCAGGTAGTGAGGTCGTCAAGGGCGCGATCTCGATAGTGGCCGTAGCGCTCCCGCTTGTTGCGAATCTTGGTGGGCAGCGCGGGGATGATGCCAAAGTTGGGCGGCATGGGTTGAAAGTGCTTGGGTTCTGCTGAGCTGATGAAGTCAATCAACGCCCCCATCATCATGTTGACGGGCAGGGTGAGCGGTTCCCGTCCCAGCGCTACGCGAGCCGCGTTGGTGCCTGCGAGCCAACCGCCCGCCGTTGCTGCCGTGTAGCCTTCGGTGCCAACGAGTTGTCCCGCCGCTAGCAGCGTCGGTCGCTGGTGAAACTGCAGGGTGGTGCTGAGCAGTTCCGGCGAGTTGATGAAGGTGTTGCGGTGCATGACGCCCATACGAACGAATTCCGCGTTCTCCAAACCGGGAATCAGTCGAAAGACCCGCTTTTGCTCGCCCCACCGCAGATTGGTCTGAAAGCCGACCATATTCCAGAGGTTACCCTGCTTGTCTTCTTGCCGCAGTTGCACTACGGCGTAGGGCTTCTTGTCCTTCAGAGCGGGATCTTTGAAGTGCCCCAGGCGAGCATCGAACAGGCCCACAGGCTTCATTGGGCCGTAGCGCATGGTGTCTTCGCCGCGCCGCGCCATTTCTTCGATGGGCAAACAGGCTTCAAAAAACTTGGCGGTTTCTCGCTCGAATTCCTTCAGTTCCGCTTGCTCAGCGGCGCAAAGTTCTTGCCAGAAGTGCAGATACTGGTCGCGATTCAGCGGGCAGTTGAGATAGGCTGCTTCACCGCGATCGTACCGCGAGGCCATAAAGGCCACATCGCGGTTGATGCTTTCGCCCACCACGATGGGACTGGCAGCATCAAAAAAGCTCATGTATGCCTGGCCGGTGAAGCGTTGCAGGTCACGGGACAGGGCTTCGCTGGTGAGGGGGCCGGTGGTCAGCACCACCACGCCGTCGTCGGGAATCTGGTGAACTTCGTCGCGGCGCAGTTCGATCAGGGGATGGTTTGCCAGCGTTTCGGTCAGGTTGCGGCTGAAGATGGCGCGATCGACCGCCAAGGCTCCTCCAGCGGGCACTTGATGCTCGTCGGCTTTGCCAATCACGACGGAACCGAGACGCCGCAACTCTTCGTGCAGCAGACCCGAAGCGCGATCGCTCGACTGCGCGCCGAAAGAATTGCTGCATACCAACTCCGCTAAATGCTCACTGTGGTGGGCAGGCGACTGTTTTTGGGGTCGCATCTCGTGTAAAACCACGGGCACTCCGGCCTGGGCAATTTGCCAGGCGGCTTCGGTACCGGCAAGGCCGCCACCAATGACGTGAATCGGTTGCATAGTCAATCTAGAAAGTCGTTTGAAACGGAATTAATTTTTGTCC
>JBCCNE010000535.1:0-3558 GCA_039026015.1 Cyanobacteria bacterium P01_C01_bin.70
ATTTTGAGCGAAGCGTTGCCCTATATCCAACAGTTTCGAGGGCGCACGATGGTCATTAAGTACGGCGGCGCAGCGATGAAAGACGACATCCTTAAAGCCAGCGTCGTGCGTGACATTGTCTTTATGTACTGCGTCGGGATTCGTCCTGTGGTGGTGCATGGCGGCGGGCCGGAAATCAATACCTGGCTAACTAAGCTCAATATCGAACCCCAGTTCAAAGACGGGCTGCGGGTCACCGACGCCCAGACCATGGACGTGGTGGAAATGGTGCTCGTGGGGCGCGTTAACAAAGAACTGGTATCGTTGATTAACCAGGCGGGAGGCGCTGCAGTGGGCCTCTGCGGCAAAGACGGCAACCTGATTACCGCGAGATCGCAGGGAGATGCCGACGTCGGATTTGTGGGCGAGGTCACCAATATTGAACCTGGTTTGATCAAAGCGCTGGTAGCCGATGGCTACATTCCCGTGATCTCCAGCGTGGCCTCTGACCCCACGGGGCAAGCCTACAACATCAATGCGGATACGGTCGCGGGCGAGCTCGCTGCGGCTTTGAATGCCGAAAAGTTGGTTCTACTAACGGACACGCGGGGCATTTTGCATAACTACAAGGACCCTAGCACCCTGATTCCTAAGCTGGATATTAAGCAGGCCCGACAGCTGATGGAGGCAGGCATTGTTGCTGGGGGCATGATTCCCAAAGTGCAGTGCTGTGTACGATCGCTAGCTCAAGGGGTCGGTGCGGCCCATATTCTCGATGGACGCATCAACCACGCTCTACTGCTCGAAATCTTCAGCGACACTGGGATTGGCTCAATGCTGGTGGCCTCGGAATTTTCAGAGGGGAGAATGTAAGCGGGACTCGGAGTGAGGCCGCGATCGCTTACACTCGGCACAGTTCACCAGGCGTTTCCTGACGTCACTGGCTCAACCATCGGGGAGCGATATTGCCTAGAAAGGCATTGTCAAATTTAGCGCGCCTGCATTGCTGAAATCCTGAGCCAGCAGTCTTCTTGGTTCTGCCTGCCGGAGGACTATGCTCTGCCTGCAGGATAGTTTGGCCGCCGCATCCCCATCTCTCTAGATGACTTTATCCAAGCTCTATGATCGCCATCAAGCTGGACAGTTGCTCGCTGATCGTCTCATGTCGGCTGAGCCATCGGAAGCCGGCTGGGTAATTGCGCTACCTCGCGGCGGCGTGCCTGTGGGATATGAGATTGCTCAGCGGCTACGGTGGCCTCTAGATGTATGGTTAGTGCGTAAGCTCGGCGTGCCGGAGCAGCCGGAGCTGGCGATGGGGGCCATTGCCGCACCCAATATGCAAATTCTTAATCGGTCTTTGATTGAGCGCTTGGGCGTCACTCAAACCCAGATTGGTGCAGTTGTGCAAGCCGAATTGCAGGAACTACAGCGGCGCGATCGCCAATATCGAGCCGGACGGCCACTGCCAGCCGTGGCGCAGCGCCCCGTTATTGTGGTGGATGATGGCGTCGCGACAGGGGCTACCTTAAAAGCTACTATTACAGCGCTGCGGCAGTTTCAGCCACGGTCAATTACGGTGGCAGTACCGGTGGCGGCACCCGAAAGTTGGCGGCAAATTTGTCGCCAAGTTGATGCGGCGGTTTGTTTGATGACTCCCGCTAGGATGGGGGCAATCAGTCAGTGGTATGACCATTTTGAAGCGGTGACAGATACTGCTGTCATCGATTTTCTTACCGCCTGCCGGCCTCCCGATTAGTGGGCCTGGGGCTGACATTATAAAGAAGCTGCCTGGATCGCCAAGCGCTGGAGGAGGGTGGCTGCAGGCAGCAGCGCAACAAAATCACATCCTCAACCCTTAACGCTGAAACCAGGCCGTTAGCGCCACCGCCAGGCCGTCAGCCGCATCATCAGGTTTGGGAATGCGAGGCAGTCCTAATTCTCGCATGACTGACTCCTGAACCATCGCTTTGTCCGCATTGCCGTATCCCGTCAAGGCCTGCTTAATCTGCGCTGGCGTAAACTCCATCGGCGTTAGTTGATGCTGAGCTAAGACCAGCATCACGACGCCCCGCGCCTGTGCCACCAGAATGGTGTTGCCCATGCGATAAAAAAACAGCTTCTCAAGTGCCACCATATCCGGTTGGAAGTGGTTGATCAGGCTGTGCAAGTCATCATGCAGGGTGCAGAGGCGATCGCCGACGGGGGTTTTGGCTGGGGTTTCAACAATGCCAAAATCCACTGCAGTTACTTCGGCCGAGGTGGCTGCAGCAGTGGTTCCGTCGATCACGCCAAATCCCAGAATTGCCAGCCCTGGGTCAAGCCCCAGGATGCGTTTGGCCACTAGCGCGCCCCGACGGGTTGACGACCATTGGTAGCCGCATCTTCGCCCTCTAAGGCCACACCAAACACCTGGCCAAAGGTTTTTTCAACCTTGTAGCCAGAATCAATCGATTCGAGCGGATCTTTACGGAGTCGATGGCGTAGACACATCACAATCACCTGACGAATATCGTCTAGCGTCACCTCAGTGCGGCCTTCATAGGCGGTCAGCGCTTTGGCAGCGCGATTGGCCACGATGTCGCCCCGCAGTCCATCAACGTCGAGTTCGGCACAAACCTGCGAAATCTTGATGCGAAATTCGTGGTCAATGGTGACTTCGGACAGCCGCATCTGGGCATCAATAATGCGGTGTTGCAACGCCGTCTGAGTTTCCGCAAATTTTTCTAAGTAAGCCTGAGGGTCACTGTCAAAATCTGACCGCTGCTCCACAATTTGCACTCGCAGCTCAGGGTCACGAACAGTGCGAATCTCGGCGTGCATACCAAAGCGGTCTAGAAGCTGTGGACGCAGCTCGCCTTCTTCGGGGTTGCCTGAGCCCACTAGGACAAACTGGGCTGGGTGGCGAATGGAGATCCCCTCCCGCTCCACCGTATTCCATCCAGAAGCGGCAGAATCGAGTAGCACATCGACGAGGTGATCATCCAACAGATTGACCTCGTCCACATACAAAATGCCGCGATTGGCTTTGGCTAGCAGGCCCGGTTCAAAGGCTTTAATTCCTTCCGAAAGGGCTTTCTCAATATCAATGGTGCCGCAGACCCGGTCTTCGGTGGCACCTAGGGGCAGATCCACCATGGGCACTTTTTTACGGCTCTTAGGAAAAGTCTCAGTTTGGCGCTCTCGCTGAATATCGGGGTCTTGGGGTGAGCGACTAAAGGGATCGTCGGCGACCACTTCAATTTCCGGTAGCAGGTCAGCCAGCGCGCGAATGGTGGTCGATTTACCCGTGCCGCGATCGCCCATAATCATGACTCCACCAATGCGTGGGTCAATGACGTTCAAGATCAGGGCCAATTTCATATCTTCTTGGCCGATTACAGCGGTAAACGGAAAAACTACACGACGGGGAGCAGTTGAACGTTCAGCAGTCGCAGTCACAGGCTTTAAACTCTCTTACAAATTCTTTGAACAAGTTCAAATTTAGATCTTTATTGTGCCACAGGGGTTTGCGCCATCAAACTCCGAGAGCCAATAAAATGATTTTCCCAGCGAGAGTTTAAAGCCATCGTGGCAGGACTG
>JBCCNE010000536.1:0-3554 GCA_039026015.1 Cyanobacteria bacterium P01_C01_bin.70
CTAGCGATGGCTAATATCTCAAAGCGCTGGAATCGACCCATCAAAAACTGGAAAGCCGCTCTGTCACACTTTGCTATTCTGTTCCCAGAACGCTTTAAACTTTGAACAACAATCTGCTTACACAAAAATCAGAACACTCTCAATGGAGATTATTGCTTTTTATGACCACGAGCTTGGTCTAATTGCCGATCGCGCCTCAACAGACTAAACACCTCACCTTGCTCCAGCGTAATCAAAATCCCCGACTTGGGAATCGTAATCACCTGACTCCACGTCGCCTGCTCCGCATACTGGAGCTTGTGCAACGTGTGGATGACAGACCGCACCCCCTCCGGCGAACCAATCACCAGATGCAACAACCGCTCCCGCTCCGGCTGAGACTGCGGATTCGCGAGCAATAGCGGAATTGCCGCCGCTCGCTGACGGGCCGACGACGCCAAAAATGGCAACCACAACATAATCGGGTTTCCTCCGATGAAACGAATGGGTAGGAAACCCAAAAACCTGGCCGTTCCCAGACATTGTGCAGTTCGGAACGGCCACGAGTAAAATGCTACTCAGCCTCCGAGACAGGCATGCTCTGCCTTGGGGGTCAGCTGCTGGTGGGTGTTGGTAGCACCTGCCAGTAGCGCTCGACCAAATTTTTGGGAATCAAGCTGCCCGCAGACAGCTCTAAATCAGAAATTTAACCCATCCCGATCGCTCAAGCAAGTCAAAATCGCTACAGAGGCGGTTTATTGTCAGCCTTCTTAACTCACCGCACTAAACATTAACTAGCCTTAGCGAATTACCTGAATTTCGATACCCAAATCCAACTTTGCCCATGCCTTATCTGCCGTAATCACCTTGCACTGCTGTAGCAACCCCAGCGCCAAACACGCACGATCGCCTAGCGACAGGCCCAAATGCTTCGTCTGCGATCGCAAATAGCCCGCCATTAACCCTTGCCGTTCATCAAACGCCACTATCTGCAAATTCAACGCCGCTAGCACCTCCTGCACCTCAGCTTCAGACAGGCTCTGGTCAGTAAGCTTGGCGACCAACTCGCTCGCATTCAGCGCACTCACGCAAGCCTGGGCCAACACCTCTGCCACAATGTCTTGTCCGGGCTCCTGATTCACCAGTGCCAATAACGCCGATGCATCGAGCACAAACTTACTCACAGTCCGCCTCAGTGCGACGTTCCGCAATTAATTCGTCCACTAGCGAATGCCCTTCTGGCACATATCGCCGCACCATTGCCTGAATCCTCGCGATGGCTTCGGGTACTCGCGGTTCTAGAGCATCTTCATCAATAGCTGGCCGCTGCTCCGGCTTCAACGGCTGAGGCTGAGGAGATAGCAAAACAATCACTTGCACATCCGATCCTTCAGGACATTCCGGGGCCACCAACTCGATTTTGCCGCCCGCACCCACCGTCACCCTTTGTTGCAGCGCTTTTAGCATGACTCTCCCCCATCGCGAACCGCTTATAAAACCATTATGAAAGCTTTTTAAGCTGGTGGGATTGGTCATTCCTGAACAGATCAGTATTGTCCTGGTGATGCTGTCGGCAGTGCCAGCGAAACCTTTACCCGCTTTATGAAGGAAGGCGTTCTGGGCAGCTTTTGTGGTCGCACGTCCATTCCCCTGGAGTTAAGCGGGAAGCTGCTGCTGATCTTTGGGATGGATCGGGAGCGGCGGGATGTGGTTGGCCCCTTGGTGGCGACCGTTCTGCACACGATTATTACCCGCAACGTCGCCAAGCGACGACAAGACCCGCTAATTGTCGCGATTGACGAGCTGCCAACGCTGTATTTGCCGACTCTGGTGCAGTGGCTGAATGAAAACCGCGAAGACGGGCTGTCCGTCATCCTAGGCTTTCAAAACCTGGTGCAGCTGGAGAAGACCTACGGGCGGGAGTTGGCACGCGCCATCCTGGGTGCCTGTGCCACTAAGGCTATCTTTAAATCCCCAGGAATACGAAGCCGCTCGCATGTTCTCCGACTTTTTGGGGGACGAAGAGGTTCGCTACAAGCAGAAATCTCGCAATCGCGGTGGGGGCAAATCCAGCACTACAGTTTCTGAACAGGACCGCACTCGCAAGCTGTTTGAACCAAGCCAGTTTCTGCGACTACCCCAGGGGAAGTGCGTCCTGATCAATCCAGGTTTTGTGTCTAGAGGGGAAGCGGCCATCCCGATTCGGCAGACCATCAAGATTCCCAAAGTGGATCTGCAAGCGACAGAGGCCAGCGAAGCCCTGTGGGCCAAGATTCAAGCTCGCCTGGTGCAGCGCAGTCCGCAACGAGTGCCCACCACAGAAGACCTGGAGCGACGGCGGCAACTGGTGGAATCGATGCTGCCGGAACCCCCGGCTCCGGTCAATTCTGCCTATCCTGACCCAGCTGATCTGATCGACAAGTACGGCAGTTTGCTTTAGGAGGTGCTTTATGACATCCCATCTTCAAATTCCGGAACAAGCTCTAGCTCAGGCCCTGAGTGAAAAGCTGCCCGCTGAAACGCTGGCGGCGCTACTAGAGCATCCCGAAATCGCCGCTGAGTTGTTGACCGTGTTGGAGCAACCACCTTTCGCGGATGATTACGTGCCACGCGCGATCGCCGTGCTCTTTGACGATGTCACTGCTGTTGAGTGGCAGGACGGTCAGATGATCTATCAGTGTCCTTACGTCGCCGCTGACTATGAGCCAGAACTGATCGAGTGGTTGGTGGACGGTGAAACTGCCTATTTCTCCGTGCAAGGTCGGGAAGTGGTCAACCGTCTCTCCGTCGTCCCGCAACTCAATCTCGAAACCCTGAAAGCAATGGAGGAAAACCCATGCAAGCCGTTGTAAATCCGGGCGAAGCCAAACAAATTGAGCAGGACTATGCTCATACCACCCTCGCCTCCAGCGAAATCGCCGCTGTGACCGCTCAATCTGCAGCAGAGGCCGTGCAAACCTTTATCCAGATGCTACGCGATCGCCTTCAGGCCGCTCGCCAGCATGAGAAAACTGAAACTTAAACAGATAAATCGTTGGATGACCTACACGAGCTACCACATGACAGCCTGGAACCGATGGAAATCAAAATGGGCCGCGAGATTGCCTACCGAGAAGGCTATGCCGACAAAGACCCCATCGACAAGCTCAGTCTCAACAAGTTGAAGTTATTGCAAGCTGCTATTGATGCCTCTCAGCAAGCGGACATGCCACCGACTAGAGAGACGAAAGGGACGATTAATATTAAAGCTGGAGACGAGCTGGTTTATCGCCTGAGCAAAGGAGCTGTAGAGGTGAACCAACTGCACCCTGACAGCACTGCTCAACATGAGGATGCGGCTCTAGAAATCGATCAAGATCAAGTCGAAACAGCTACTCAAGCTGTAGAGCTATCTTCTCCTCCCACTGAAGCAGGTATTTTCGAGACTCAGGCACCAGAATCATCTGAACGGCCTGAAAACAAAGGGCGCGAGACGTCCTCGTTCTCAACAGAATCGGCAACGCCTAAATCTACGGCACCGCCAGACCCGGCTGTTCACCCTCAAAAGCCATTAGCGGCTCAACCTCTGAAGCTTA
>JBCCNE010000537.1:0-3548 GCA_039026015.1 Cyanobacteria bacterium P01_C01_bin.70
CAACAGAGTTTGATGTGAATACAACGGCTAGGTCGTGGACGCGTACGGTTTGGCCAGACATCCGGCAAAACCTTCCCGTAGCGCGGCTTCATCCAAATTGCGGCCAATAAAGACCAATTCATTGCGGCGGCTTTCGTCAGGCCGCCAGGGCTTGCCGGGGCGACCATCTAAGGTCATATGAACCCCCTGAAACACAAACCGTCGAGGCGAGTTATCGGCATCAATAATGCCTTTCATCCGAAAAATGTCTGCCCCTTGGGCCTGAATTAATTGATAAAGCCAGCGGTTAAGCTGCTCGCTATCGACGCTGCCAGATTCGGTGATGGCAATGGAATAAACCGATTGATCATGATCGTGGGCATCTTCATCTAAAAATTCTGGGTCGATGCTCAAGGCATTCTTCAAATCAAAGGCTTGCACACCCAGCAGCTGCCCTAAATCAATATGGCAATTTTGAGTGGAGTAAATAGCCGCGATCGCATTCATATCGCGAACCTTCAGTTCCAAAGCCTGCAAGATCTCAGGCGCAACCAAGTCAGTTTTATTGAGCAAAATTACATCAGCAAAGGCAATTTGCTCTTGGGCTTCGCTGCTGTCCCAGTGCTCCCAAATATATTTGGCATCGACAACTGTGACTACTGCATCTAGCTGCGTTTGCCGCACTAAGATCTCATCCACAAAAAAGGATTGAATCACCGGCGCTGGATCAGCGAGTCCTGTGGTCTCAATGATTAAATGATCGAAGCTGTCTTGCCGTGCCATCAAGTCGCTGACAATCCGAATTAAATCGCCTCGCACGGTACAGCAAATACAGCCGTTATTCATTTCCAGGATTTCTTCATCGGCATTGACAACGAGTTGATGATCAATCCCAACCTCACCAAACTCGTTGACGATTACGGCAATGCGCTGGCCGTGATTTTCGGTCAGGATGCGATTAAGCAGAGTGGTTTTACCAGCTCCCAAATATCCAGTCAATACCGTAACTGGGATTTTCTGAATCAAGGCCATAAATTGCGATGTCCCCCTTACGAGATTGTTCGTTGATTGAAGCTATCAGTCTGAGTAGTGTAGTCTCTAAGCCTGTAGTGAAGTGGTCATAGCTTTGCCCCAGATTTCTGATAGATAGCCAAAGATGGCGCCCAAAATCATCGCGGCGATCGCAATTAAAACCGGGTTATTTGGCAGGGGGGCAGTGACGGGCAAGCCAGTTACCGCTACCGTTCCTACAGTTTGTGAAAAGCCCCAAACAATTGCCGGCGTGATGCCGTGGGTAAACGGCAGTTTTGAAGCCTGCACCATAGCGGCACTGCCGATGCCGACACAAATTGCTGCGACCAGCGGACTGTTGCCAATCAGTCCGATTGCTAACAGAGACAAGGCCGCAATAATAATCCCGGTAATGTTGCAGGCAACAGATTTGATAAAGCCTTGGACGCCGCCGCCCACAATAAAAAAGGAGGCCCAGGCCGTAAATGTCACCCAAACGGGAACCGGGATCACGGTCGCCGTGAGAAAAACGTCAACCCCTCCAAGCACGCCAATGCTAATTGTTAATGCCTCTGATTGCTTCATGGAAATTAGCTTCCTTAAAGAAGGATGTACCTGACCAATTGACCTGGCTAAAGGCCCGTTAAATCCTCATAAATATTCCAAGGCGACTTTGTGACCAGCGCTAATTATGACTCTACTAGATAGTAAATTACCTCAAATTATCCCGGCCTGGATATCAAGAATCTTGTCTTCCTCTCAATCTACTAAATTATTGACTAAACAAATGACGATCGATCCTTTAGATGAGAATTAGCGACCTCAAAAATAGAGTTTAACTTAATTTATTGTTTCACTACTTTGCCGCCATCCTATTCAATAAGCAAGAACTGAATTTTTTATGTGCCTTGAGATACCTTTTATTTGATTTAATTTATACTTATCTTTAATAAGATTTTGACTGCCAAAAAAGATCGCTCAAGCTTCGTTAAGTAGTCTTAAAATGACCTTGCTAAGATTCCTTGATTATGCGGATTTAGAGCAATCAGGCGGTGGTGATTTTGCATCTGAGCTCTTGGTGAAAAAACATTTAAGATGGAGCGGTTTCAGGGGCTTCTGCGACTGCTACTCCAATCATGCTGTCACGGGTCACAAGTTTGATTAAGTCTTCCTGGCTCCACCCTTCAGTCCCCTGCGGTCTGACCGGAATGACTAAGTAGCGAGTGTCAGCAGTGCTATCCATCACTCGAATTTCGACCTCGTCGGCAATGCTGGTGCCAAACTCTTCTGCCAACACTCCTCGCGGATCAACGACTACCTGATTACGATAGGCCGCGCTTTTATACCAGGATGGGGGATGATAGCCCAAAATCGCCCTGGGGTAGCAAGAGCACAGGGTGCACACCACCACATGGTGAACTGCAGCGGTATTTTCGACGACCTCTAAGCGTTTAATTTCCACCGTGTCGATCGCCATTTCCTGGCAGGCCGCTTTGCCATCAGCCAGCAGTCGCTGTTTAAACGCGGGATCGACCCAGGCCCGCGCCACTAGACGCGCCCCCAGCATGGGAGTAACGGAATCTTCCCGTTCAATTTCCTGCCTCACTTCAGCCGCCGTAAAACAGCCTTGCGCCTCTAACAATTTTTGGATAACTCTGGTGCGTTGAGCCCAATAGGCCTCATCATCATTAATCGCTTCATGACTGTGTTCAGACTCTTGAGAAGCGTCAACTTCTCGGTAAAACGGATAGTGATTCTGGGTCTGCACGTTTGACATGGGGACTTATCTCACTCTTGAGAACATGCTTAATTAATCCAGGGGCAGCAGCCACGGCTCGTAAATTTCCACCCGCAGCTTGTCTTTTAGACTTTTCGGCGGGCAGCGATCGCCCCAAACATCGGCCATGGCAAATTCCACCAGGTAGAGTGGCAGTTGCACAACGGATGATTTGAAATGGGCCAAATCTTCTGGGCTGAGGAACATGCCCTGAAGACGCACAATGACGCCGGTTTTACCCAGTAAATAAACGGGGGTCCGGATATGCCCAGCTGGGGGATGTGTCGCCACCTGCACTGACGTGCCTGGAAAATAGCGAGGTTCGCAATAGGTGGCCGCGTCAACTACCGGCGCATAGGCGGTGGCCGCGCTGGGTGGGGCTGGGCGATCGGTGGACTCAGCCAGTGCCGCCCGCAAATCGGCTTTGGACAAGTAGCCCAGTTCGCAAAGCACCGTTTCAACGGCCAGCACGCGGCGTTCACCATACTCCGGCCAGCGACTTTGTAAGCAGGCGGGCAGATCGCCTGGAAATTCCTGGGCGGCAAAGAGGCCATCCACTTCTTCAGCCGCTCGTCGAACGGCATCGAAGCTGGGGAGTTGCTTTCTCGCCCGCATCAAATTGTGCAGGGAAATAATCTGCTTTTCAAAAAAGCTGATGTCCTTCTCTGCCTGAGAAATTGGCGATTGATCCTCCGGATCGTGGGGAATGTGCTGATGATAGGGCTTGGGTGGAATGTCGTTCATTACCCCAACTCAGAGACATCTAGCATGAGATCTTGAA
>JBCCNE010000538.1:0-3547 GCA_039026015.1 Cyanobacteria bacterium P01_C01_bin.70
CGCTAGGGTCAGTAATGAATCTGGAAAAAGACGGATGGGCAAAAAGGCTCCTCCCAGCAGCAGCAAAGGCACGCCAAACGCCGCCACTAGCGCATTAACGTCTTCCGTGCGCCGGGCTAGCTGAGTGCCGAGAATAAAACCCAGTCCCACATAGGCCGCAATGCTCAGCAAAATGATGGTGATCGCCAGCGCGACTGAACCGGAAAAATCGGCGCCCACTGCCAGCGCGATTGCCCACACCAGTAGCGTCTGGGCCAAGCCAATGCCGCAGTGGGCTACAAAAATCCCTAAAAAGTAGGAGATGCCGCTCAGCGGTGAGAGAAATAGCCGCTTCAGCGTTTGCTGCTCACGTTCCGAAACGACGGTAGCGATGCTGCCTCCCAAGCAGCTGAAAAATAGCGCTGCTCCTACTAAAGTGGGGGCTGCCGCTTGCTGATAGGCAGTAGCCATATCGAGTTGAGCACGCTCCGCCAAAATTAAGCTGTTCATCACCAGCATCAGCACTGGAAAGACAGCCCAGAAGATCAAACTGCGTCGTCTATGAAATAGGTCCTGCCAGATGCGCTGGGCCACAGCCAGAGTCTCGCGCAACAGTTGGTTTGCCATATTGGTTCGTCACGGTTCTATAGGCGGGCGTGGGTTCGCTGACGACATCAACATGCCACAATAGAGAGCGATCGCTCACAGCTACTTGGCAAAAGTACATAGTCAATGGCTAGCCGCTGAGCAGGGATATCTGAAAGCGGCTGTGAGTCGATAATATAGAGAAATCTGCTTGCTGGAGATCGCATTGGTCAGCCTGCTTGAAAAAATTCGTGATGTCTTGATGCGTTGGTGGCGCGACTTCACGCTGCAAACGCGGCTGCTGGCCGGGGCAACGTTGGCTGTTTCCCTGCTGATGAGTGGGCTGACGTTTTGGGCGGTAAACTCGATTCAGCAGGATGCTCGCCTTAACGACACCCGATTTGGTCGCGACTTGGGGTTACTCTTGTCAGCCAATGTAGCGCCGCTGGTGTACGAGGGCGCTGAAGAAGAACTGGCGCGATTTTCTTACAGCTTTTATCAGAGCACGTCTAGCGTTCGCTACATGCTCTATGCCGATGCCGATGGGGCAGTCTATTTCGGCATTCCCTATTCTGATGATTCTGTCCAAAATTCATTGACCCTACGACGCCGGATGCAGCTTCCGGAAGATTATGCCCGCAACGCTAATCTGCCGTTTGTTAAGCAGCATTTAACGCCCGCTGGGGAAGTTACCGACGTCTTTGTGCCGATCCAATATGACGACGCCTATTTGGGAGTCCTCGTCCTCGGCATTAATCCCAATCCCACTGTGGTGGCGTCTTCTAATCTCACGCGTGATGTCACTGTGGCAGTGTTTGTCTCTATCTGGGCAATGGTGATTTTAGGGGCAGTCTTCAACGCTCTCACTATTACCCAGCCCATTAAAGAACTGGTCAAGGGCGTCAAAAACATTGCCGCAGGCAACTTTAAACAGCGGATTGACTTGCCCCTGGGAGGAGAATTGGGAGAGCTGATTTACAGCTTTAACGACATGGCTGAGCGCTTAGAGCGCTACGAAGAGCAAAATATTGAAGAACTCACCGCCGAAAAAGCCAAACTTGAAACGCTCGTTTCCACCTTCGCTGATGGCGCGATTTTGCTTGATACCGACATGCATGTCGTGCTAGTCAACCCGGCGGCTCGTCGGATTTTTGGTTGGGAAGGGCGCGAGCTTTCTAACGATACGGTGCTTCAGCATTTTCCCAACGCCGTGCGCTTACAGTTGACCCGACCGCTGATTATGGCCACGTCCGGCAAATCTGAAGGCATGGAATTTCGGATTGTGTTGACCGAAC
Organism: Cyanobacteria bacterium P01_C01_bin.70; assembly: GCA_039026015.1. Taxonomy (GTDB): domain Bacteria; phylum Cyanobacteriota; class Cyanobacteriia; order Phormidesmidales; family Phormidesmidaceae; genus Halomicronema. Next base: position 1,860 of record JBCCNE010000538.1, read on the forward strand.
CGACGAGCCGCACAATTCGGGTGTTGCTGAATGCTGTGCTTGACCAAGCCCGCGAAAATGTCAAAGGAATTGCCATTACGGTACAAGACGTCACCCGTGAGGTGGCGCTTAATGAGGCCAAAAGCCAATTTATCAGTAACGTTTCTCATGAATTGCGCACGCCCCTATTCAACATCAAGTCTTTCATTGAAACGCTGCATGAATATGGGGATGAGTTGAGCCCCGATGAGCGCCAGGAATTTTTAGAGACGACTAATCACGAGACCGATCGCCTTACGCGCCTAGTGAACGATGTGCTCGACCTCTCTCGCTTGGAGTCCAGCCGGCGCTATCAGTTTGGCGAAATTGATGTGGCTCAGCCCATTGAGCAAACGCTGCGCACCTATCAGCTCAATGCCCGCGACAAAAAAGTTACGCTGCATCACGAGATTGCCCCGAGCTTGCCTCCGGTACAGGGCAACTATGACCTGCTGCTGCAGGTGTTTGGCAACCTGGTCGGCAACTCGTTGAAGTTTACTGAGGCTGGGGGCAAAGTCATGCTCAGGGCGTATCAGCTACCGCCACAAAACCATCCCAACAGCCTTGACGAGTTTATTCGCGTTGAAATATCTGACACTGGCATTGGCATTGCTTTAGAAGATCAAGAAGCGATTTTTGATCGCTTTTTTCGGGTCGAAAATCGCGTCCACACCCTAGAGGGCACCGGCCTGGGACTGTCGATTGTCAAAAATATCGTTGAAAAGCACAGTAGTCAGGTTCACCTAGTTAGTGAGGTGGGGGTGGGTACGACTTTCTGGTTTGACCTTGCTGTTTACCAATCTGATGCGCCGGCGATGGTGATGGTAAAAACAACCGACGAAGCTCAAGCCCCAGAGTCTGCGGAATCGGCAGAGCTACAGCCAGCCAGCAGCAACGACAACTGATTTTCCAAGGGCATGTCTCAGAGAGCCGATGCTTCAACCTCTCAGTCGATTGATGCCGTATGATAAAGCAGCGTCTCAAACCGAGAAGCAATCCTCAATCTAAAATCGACAATCGCGGCTTACTGGCCGGAGGGATGGCGCGGAAACAGCTGCTCTAGGCTTGTCTGTAGCTGATTGTGGGGATAGATGTCAGGTTTGCGGCTCCAGACATAATCCAGCGTTTTTTGAAAGTTCCAGTGGGGACGATGGCGGAAACAATAGGCGACGCCAATCGAACCGCTGCGCCCGATACCTGCGCGGCAGTGAACCAAAATCTGCTGTTTGCCCTGGGCAAGTAGTTGGTCAATCCAGGCGATCGCAGACTCAATATAATCCTCAGGAATGGGATAGCGAGCCCCGTCGCGGCAGCCCAGTTTGCGGTAGGCGATCGCACCTTCAGTCGGTAGCGCCACGTCTAATTCTTCCGCCATATTCAACACGGCATCAAATCCCAGGGCGGCTGCTTGCGAGGCCGCGATAAAGTTGCCCACATAAACGCCCGGCATCACTTCAACGTGGTTGGGACCTTGAGTCCAGTCCATATTGGGCGACGGGGGCGCAATTTGCAGCCGGACATTGTTGTCAGCATGGCCCAGCCATTGAATGGCGTCGGGGCGATCGCGATACCGCACCCGATACGTCAATTCAAATTCACCGGGACTTGTCGGCTGCAGCGCGATCGTAAATTGATGATGCTCCTCCTGCGTTGTTTGAATGTAAGGAATA
>JBCCNE010000539.1:0-3540 GCA_039026015.1 Cyanobacteria bacterium P01_C01_bin.70
ATCTGCTTGACCGCGTGGATGCTGTGGCGCGGCGGCGCTGAAATGCTGGTGGCTCATCCAGGCTTTTTGTGCGGCAACCCCACCCGTGCCAAACGCCTCAAATTTTACTGGCTGCTGATGCTGGCGGGGAATGTGGCGGTGCCCGTAATTGTGTTTTCGCAAAACCCGACCGACATTCCCGACCTACAGCAATTTGCGTCAACGATCTAAAAAGTCTTATCTCTTCTCTAGCAATCGTTTCAGCCGCTAAAGATTTTAGCTCTCACATCCTCAAATGCATTTAAGCTAAAAACGCTACCATTAACTCATAATCATTATGAGTTTACTTAAACTCAATTAGGGGGACATATGGTGAAGTTGGTTGGCATTGCGGGCAGCTTGCGCGACAACTCATATAGTCATCAGGCTTTAGCGATCGCTGCTCACACTGCCCAAGACTTGGGTGCTGAGGTTACGATTCTGGATTTGCGGCAGATGACGCTGCCCTTCTGTGACGGCAACAAGAGTTATGCCGACTATCCTGATGTGGCCGTGCTGCGGCAAACGGTTAAGGAAGCTGATGGCTTAATGCTGGCAACGCCGGAATATCACGGCAGTATCAGCGGCGTCCTCAAAAATGCTCTGGATTTGATGAGCTTTGAACATTTGGATGGCAAGGTCGTCGGCGCTATAAGTGTGCTGGGCGGACAGGCCAACAGCAACGCTTTGAACGATTTACGTACCATCGCTCGATGGGTTCACGCCTGGGTGATTCCGGAGCAGGTAGCAATCGGGCAGGCGTGGCAAGCTTTTAACGACGACGGCAAGCTAGTGGATGCCAAGCTGGCTGAGCGGTTAGACAAATTTGTCAAAAGTCTAGTCGAAAATACGCAAAAGCTGCGCGGATAGCGATCGCTCAAGTGCCAGCCATCGCCGATCCGAGATCGCTAACCTGATGCCGCGTTACTTTTCTAAAAGTAGCAATATGAAGCGCCATCGGGTTGTTATCTCAACCGTCTCAATCCAAAATCGAACCTGGCGATGAAAGTAACCGCGATCGGTATAGCTGCCAAGTGGAGGTCATTTCAGTCAATTCAACAACCTTGTCGGGGCGCTGAAAACAAATTTTGCTATTGGTATCTTTGGGAAACTACAAAAGGCTAAACGTTAGCTTTGGCACAATTAATTTTGTTGAAAGGATTGGTCACGTATGCTGTTCTCGGCATTCCAACTACCCCAATCCGTCGTAAACTTGCCAGAGTGCCATCTGCCAGATTTGACCTTTCCCACAGCATGATTAATCTCACGCAAGCTAACCAAGCGCTAGCGCCTGAGCTGAAAAGTAAGGATGCTAAGCAGATTGTGGTTTGGGCTCACGAGACCTTTGGCGAAGGCTTGATTATGAGCACCAGTTTTGGCATTCAGTCGGCGGTCATGCTGCATTTAGTGACTCAGGTGGTGCCTGATATTCCAGTAATTTGGGTGGATACTGGTTACCTGCCGGCTGAGACCTATCATTTTGCCGAATCGCTTACCCAGCGCCTCAATCTCAACCTGCGAGTTTACCAGTCATCGATGAGTCCGGCCCGCATGGAGGCCCTGCACGGTAAGCTTTGGGCCAGTCAGCATGTCGAAGATTTTAATCAATACAATCTGATGCGCAAGGTTGAGCCGATGCAGCGGGCTTTGCGCGAATTGGGAGCGATCGCCTGGCTTGCCGGGCTGCGGGCTGACCAAACCGACCACCGCAAAGGCCTAGATGTGGTGACGCAACAGCGCGATATCTACAAAATTTCGCCCATCCTCAACTGGTCATCGAAGGATGTTTATGAGTATCTGACGGCGTTTGATTTGCCCTATCATCCGCTGTTCGACAAAGGCTACGTCAGCGTGGGCGACTGGCATTCGAGTCGGCCTCTGACGGCAGCGGACACAAGCGATCGCGACACCCGATTTCGCGGCATGAAGCAGGAGTGCGGCTTGCACTTGCCTCAAACCCCAGGGGAAGCGGAAAGTTTAGACTCCAGCTCGCTTTAGGCATCCGATGGCACGGCAAAACGCTGGACTCGACAGGGATTGCCCACTGCGACGACCCGGTCGGGAATGGATTTGGTGACGACACTACCGGCACCAATCGTCGTGTTTGGCCCGATATTGACACCCGGACAAATGATGGCGCCACCACCAATCCAAACATTCTTGCCAATCGTAATGGGTGCTGCCATTTCTAAACCTGTCAGCCGAGATTGAGGATCGGTGGGATGATAGGCCGTGTAAATTTGCACGTTAGGGCCAATCAGCACGTTGTCGCCAATGGTGACCCAGTTGCAGTCCAAAATCGTGCAGTTAACATTAATGTAGACATTCTTGCCCAGCTTGATATGCCGCCCGTAGTCGCAGTGAAATGGCGGATAAATTTCGCTGCCGGGGCTGATCGCACTCAACAGATTTTGTAGGGTCTCGATTCTTGCGGACTCATCATCAGGCGGTGACTGGTTAAAGGCATATAACTGCTGAGCTGCCTCAAGCCGCAACGCCACCAGCTCTGGGTCATTGGCAAAATAGGGCTCATTGGCGAGCATTTTTTCCCGTTCGGTTTTGGACATACGCAAGAGGAGAGAGCGATCGCTTCTAACCATAGGCCGAAGCTGCGCGATCGCCGCACTCAACACGGCCAATACGCCGTACTTATCAGGAAAATCTTTTGTCTGAGCTGTTGCCACATTAGTATTCACCATCAAACAGGTTCACACTATGGCCATCCGAGAAGCATCTATCCACTTGCTGGCTGACGGTACTCCGATCACGGTGCGATCAGCGGCAGTCACCGACGCTGCATCTACCCTTGCCCTGTTCTGCTCCATTGTGGAAGAAGGGGCGTATACGCTGGCGGAACCGGCTGAGCTGACCCAAACGCTGGCCGACGAACAAGCCGCGATCGCTGATGACCAAGACCACCCTGGCCAGCTTTGTCTTGTCGCCACCGTTGATGACGCCGTGGTGGGCATGGTGCGAGCCAACGCCGGTTGCTATCGCCGCACGCAACATTTTGCCGACATTGATTCGATGTGGGTTGCTCCGCTCTGGCGCGGTCGCGGCGTGGCCCAGGTGCTGATGCAAGCCCTGATTGCTTGGGCTGAGCAACATGAGCATCTGGAAAAACTGGGATTGTTTGTGTTTTCCACCAATCAGCGCGCCATTCGCTTTTATGAAAAGCAGGGTTTTGTCATTGAGGGACGCTATGCTCGCGACATGAAGCTGAGCGATCGCAAATACGTAGACACCATAGCGATGGGCAAACTTCTTAATTCTCATCAATCAGCGGCCTAAGCATCAAGGAGAGAACGCTTGAGGGATAATGGGGCTAAACTGCAAGCGTGACTCTTAGGACTCCGATATGGCGACTCAAGGCCCTAAAATCAGCGACTTGAAGCGGTATCTTGCAGTCCGTTCCCAAACTGAGTTAGCCAACGAAATTGCCGAACTGTTTCAAAAAATCCCTGCCGTTAAAGATTACTATCAGATCAAGCTCAATCCCCAAGCTGAGACCGATGTGCAGGA
>JBCCNE010000540.1:0-3532 GCA_039026015.1 Cyanobacteria bacterium P01_C01_bin.70
CGGCTGCGCTCCCTTGAAGGCATCGGCTGCGATCACCTGCCTCTTGCCGTTCGCGCTGCTGGGGGCCTGCTGGAATATCTCGAAGATACTCAAAAAGATACCCCTGTACCGCTGCAGTTGCTCAGCACCTATGTCCTCAGCGACTTTCTCGTGCTCGATCACCAGACCCGCCGCAACTTAGAAATTACTCAAACCTCTCGCGACGGTACTTACAACGGTTCGCTGCTGTGGGCGCTTGACCGCACCGTGACTGCCATGGGGGGACGGGCGCTGCGGCGCTGGCTGCTGCAGCCGCTGCTTTCGATCGCAAAAATTCAGGAACGGCAGGCCACGATTCAGGAACTGGTAGAGGATGGCTCCCTGCGCACGGCGCTACAGCAGCAGCTCAAACAAATTTATGATCTGGAACGGCTGGCCGGTCGCGCGGGTTCTGGCACTGCAAACGGTCGCGATCTGGTGGCGCTGGCCGACTCCTTTGCCCGATTGCCGATTCTCGCAGCGCTGGTGGAAGCAGTAGCATCGCCCTACCTGCAAGCGCTACAGCACGTTCCCCCGGAGCTGGAGAAGCTGGGCGATACCCTAAGATCGCATCTGGTCGACAGCCCGCCCCTCTATCTCACTGAAGGCAATCTTATCCGCCCCGGCGTCAATGCCGATCTCGACCACCTCCGCGACCAGATCAAAGGCGACCAAGACTGGATCGCCCAACTCGAACCCTCGGAACGGAAACGCACCGGCATTGCCACTCTGAAAGTTGGTTTCAACAAAGCCTTTGGCTACTACATCAGCATCTCGCGCAATAAATCGAGTCAGGCCCCCGACGACTACATTCGCAAGCAAACCCTAACGAATGAAGAGCGCTACATCACCCCAGAACTGAAGGAACGGGAAGCCCGCGTCTTCAATACCCACGATGAAATCCACAAGCTAGAATACGAGATTTTTCAGCAGCTAAGAGAACAGGTGGGCCAACATGCCGACCGCATTCGCCAAGTGGCGCAGGGCGTGGCCGCTGCTGACGTGCTTGCAGGGCTGGCCGAAGTCGCTATTTACCAAGGCTACTGCTGCCCTGCAATGGTCGTCGGCCGCGATATCGTGATCGCTGCTGGCCGCCATCCCGTTGTTGAACAGCTACTTCCCGCCGGATTCTTTGTCCCCAACGCCACAGAACTCGGAGGAGAAAAAAACGCGGAAGGCGGAATACAAAACGGGGAAAAGGTAGAGATGGGTCTGGCTCACGGGCAAGCTGTCCACACGCAGCCATCCAGTCACCCAGCCCCCCAATTCCCTGATCTCATCATCCTCACCGGGCCAAACGCTAGCGGCAAAAGCTGTTATCTGCGGCAGGTGGGCTTGATTCAACTGATGGCGCAGGTGGGCAGTTTTGTACCCGCGAGTGCAGCCAGATTGGGTCTTTGCGATCGCATCTTTACCCGCGTTGGTGCCGTCGATGATTTAGCAACGGGGCAGTCCACTTTTATGGTCGAGATGAACGAAACGGCCAACATTTTGAATCACGCAGGCGATCGCTCCCTAGTGCTGCTAGATGAAATTGGTCGCGGCACAGCCACGTTTGACGGGCTTTCCATTGCTTGGTCAGTAGCGGAATATTTGGCCAGTGAAGTACGAGCCCGGACGATTTTTGCCACCCATTATCACGAACTCAATGAGTTGGCCGGCATTTTGGACAATGTCGCCAATTACCAGGTCACCGTCAAAGAAATGCCCGACCAGATTGTGTTTTTGCATCAGGTGCGCCCCGGTGGAGCCGATCGCTCCTACGGTATTGAAGCCGGTCGCCTAGCCGGACTGCCGCCCACCGTGATTCAGCGGGCGCGCGAGGTGATGTCGCAAATCGAGAAACATAGCAAAATTGCCGTTGGCCTGCGCCAGGGGGCACAGTTCAACGGCCATGGTCGCAGACGTAAGCGGCGGAGTGTGCAAGAAGAGCCGATAGAGCAGCTGGACATTTTTGGCAGATGAATCCAGTCTATTTAGACCATCAGCGGCACCTGACTGGCAACGCTGCCCGCCTCATCTAATCAATCAAGCTAATTTTTCCAGCCCGTACGTAGTCCAACAGACGATTAATATGGAACCGATCAGAAGCCGTGATTCCGGGATCAGAAAGCATTGCTGAAGTGAGCTTAAGGTGCTCGCGACGGCTTAACTGTCGGGCCGTGACTGCCCGCTGCACCAGGGAGCGAATACCTGACTGTTCATGTGGGGCAGAGACCATAATCGATTCACCCTCTCAAGCAAAGTGATTTTTATACATTCTTTTTCGGAAAGAGAAATAGATTTAGAGTTAGCTTTGATCGAGGTTTATAGCGCTTTAAAAAATAAGTAAAAATGCTGAAAAATAAAATTAAAGCGCTTTTAGTGTGTTTAAAACCTGTTTTACTTCCCACTCAAAAGGTAAGATGTTTGTCCATAAAGTGTGATCAGGATAGTTACTGATTACACTGAGGCTTTACGGAAGCTTCTCAGAGCTTTTACATAATGAAGCTACGGCAGCGAGCCAACGCCAAAAACGAAACGATTAGCTCAATCAAATTTCTCCAAGCGCCTATGACAAAGGCTTTTAGAAAAGATCGGGAACTCTGCATAGCTCTCAAGAAAGCTTTTAGGATCGGTTCAGTGTAAATCGAGGAAAACCTTGCCATTAAACTGCTTCCAGGAGATGGCCAAGTCACCCGTTAAACTAAATCAGTGAGTTCCACAATGAACCCAACTGCGCTATGGAAATTTTTCGTCTATCTGCGCTTTCTGATAACTACATTTTTTTGCTGTACGATTCTGCTAGCCAGACTGCCGCAGTCGTTGATCCGGCCCAACCAGAACCGGTGCTGAGACAGTTACGGCGGCTTGGGGCTTCTCTAGTGGCTATTTTGAATACCCATCATCATGCTGACCATGTTGGAGGCAACCGTCAGCTGCTGCAAGCATTTCCGCATGCGGTGATCTATGGTGGGACGATGGACAAAGGCCGCATTCCGGGGCAGCAAGTTTATTTGTCAGATGGAGATACGGTGACGTTTGCTGGGCGCCAAGCTACCATCTATTTTGTTCCAGGACATACCAAAGCGCACATTGCTTATTATTTTCCACCGGTTGAAGACAGCGGCTGGGGCGAGCTGTTTTGTGGTGACACGCTGTTTGCGGGCGGCTGTGGTCGGTTGTTTGAGGGCACGCCGCAGCAGATGGTGAGTTCTTTAGGTAAGCTGCGATCGCTCCCCGATACCACGCACATCTGGTGCGGCCACGAATATACGCTGAACAATTTGCGATTTGCGCTGACGGTTGATGGAGACAACCCCGATTTGCAGGCTCGGCTAGAGCAGGTGCAGACCGCTAGGCGGCACAACCAAGCGACGGTGCCCTCTGAGCTAGGCCTGGAAAAGCGCACCAATCCCTTTTTGCGGTGGGATCAACCGGCCCTGCAAACAGCTGCCAATATCGCTGACCCGGTGAGCACCTTTGCTCGCTTGCGGGGCCTGAAAGATCGGTTTTAGCGTCTCGCTGCACATTA
>JBCCNE010000541.1:0-3531 GCA_039026015.1 Cyanobacteria bacterium P01_C01_bin.70
CAACGTCATGCCTGCAGACGAATATACCTATGCCACTAAGACAATGGACGGCATTCAGCGGCTAATTTCGGAGTTGGAGCAAAAAGGATACGCTTATCCGACGGCCGGGGATGTGTACTATACGGTGCGTCAGTTTGAGGAGTACGGCAAACTCTCGGGCCGCAAGCTGGAAGATATGCAGGCGGGGGCAGGCGGGCGCGTCACTGCAGAATCCGATATTAAGCAAGATCCTTTTGACTTCGCCCTGTGGAAAGGAGCTAAAGCGGGCGAACCCTTTTGGGAATCGCCCTGGGGGCCGGGTCGTCCAGGTTGGCATATTGAGTGTTCGGCCATGATTCGCGATCGCCTCGGCGACTCGATCGACATTCACGTGGGTGGCAGCGACCTGATCTTTCCCCACCACGAGAACGAAATCGCCCAATCAGAAGCGGCGACGGGTCATCCTCTTTCTCGCTACTGGCTGCACAACGGCATGGTGAACGTGGGCGGCGAAAAAATGTCGAAGTCCCTTGGCAACTTCACCACGATTCGACAACTGCTCGACTCACCTGCAGCTCCTGACCCAATGGCGGTGCGCCTGTTTCTGTTGCAGGGGCACTATCGCAAGCCGGTGGATTTTACGGATGAGGCGATCGCTGCCGTCAAAAATGGCTGGCAAACCCTAGCCGAGGGACTGCGGTTTGGGTCGGATTACGGCGCGAAGCTCGGTTGGTCAGATATTGACAATCCTGATTTTTTGAATGCTGCGGCGATGCGCATTGATCGCGATCGCCCTCCTGTAAAGCAGTTCCAAACGGCCATGGACGATGACTTCAACACCGCTGGAGCCTTGGCCGTACTGTTCGAACTGGCCAAAGACTTGCGCCGTGCCGGCAATCTCATCGTCCATACCGGGACTGCCGATACCTCCAGCGAGGCCCTGAGGCAGCAGTGGCAAACCCTAATGGTTCTGGCGGCAGTGTTGGGGCTTAAAGCTGCTGCCATCACCAATCCAGCTTCGACAGAAGGGGGGGCTGATGCCGAGATAAATGCCTTAGTCGAGCAGCGAAAAGCGGCTCGGGCGGCCAAAAACTTTGCGGAGAGCGATCGCATTCGCGATGAGCTGCAAGCCCAAGGCGTTACCCTGATTGACAAACCGGGCGGCGTGACGGAATGGCATCGTTAACTAAAGGGCGCAAACTGCTTTAGCCTGCTGCTCTGATGCGCACTGCTCTGATCATGACCGGCAGGTCAGGCGGAATTGAGGTTGGGAAAATTCGCATTTGGCTCAACAGTCGGCTGAGAAATTTGTCGAGGAATTTGTACCCGAAAGGTTGAGCCCTGATCTGGCTGGCTGTTGACCGTAATCAACCCTTCCATCATGGTGACTAACGAATGAGTAATTGCCAGCCCCAACCCCGTTCCTGAATATTGGCGTTTGATGGTTTGATCGGCCTGGCTAAACGGTTGAAAAATCCTCTGTAGCTGATCTTCAGCAATGCCAACCCCCGTGTCCTGCATAATAATTTCAATGCTGTTTTTAGCCACAGTATTCACAACAATTGAAATCTGGCCTTCACGCGTAAATTTAATGGCATTAGAGAGCAGATTCACCAGAATTTGCTTTAACCGCTGGCGATCGTTGTATGCCATCCCCTTTTGAAGCGCGATCGCAGTCTGAATTTTCAATCCTTTCTTTTCTGCCATCAAGCTCAACTCAGAAACAACTTCTTTGACCAACGTTTCTAAGTCAAAAAAGTAAGGTGCCAACTCTAGACGCTTGGCTTCAATAGTTGACATATCCAAAATGTCATCAACTAAATCAAGCAGGCTTTCTCCGTTAGAGAAAATGCACTCAGCCATTTTAAGCTGATAGTCATTGAGTGCTCCTTTAGTCTGACTTTTGAGAATTTGAGAAAATCCCATGATTGAATTGAGCGGCGTGCGTAACTCGTGGCTCATAGTGGCTAAAAATTCAGATTTATGGCGATTAGCTTCAAGCAATTTAAGATTTTGTTGCTCAATCTGCTGCCGCTGAGCCTCTAGTTCCTGATTTTGTTTTCTTAATAAAAAGTTAGTTTGTCGCAGTTGCTCCTGGGCCGCCCCTGCCCGCTGCTCAGCTCGATAAGCAGTCATTGCGTGCCGAATTAAGCTGTGCAAGCTGTCAGGCGATAAGAGTGACTTTGCCAAATAATCAGTAGCACCCGCCTTCATCAAATCAACCGCAGTTTGTTCATCTCCTTGACCAGTCAACACAATGACCGGCAAGCTGTTGCCGGCAAAGCGCAGCTCTTTAATCAGGTCGATGCCATCGCCGTCGGGTAGTCGAAAATCTAGCAAAATGCAGTCAAATGTCGCTTCTGCTAGCCGCTGCTGCGCCGCGAGAACCGCTTCTGCTTCCACTACAGTAACCAGCAGAGGCGTTTTGGCAAAGCATCGCCGCACCGCCATGCGATCGACCGCATCATCATCAATGACCAGAATGTTTAACGGCTTGTTCATCACTGTTCGAGAGAGCGAATAGGTTTGGGGAAAAGTCATCAAATTTAAGGCATCTCGCAAAGCGTCCAATAGCGATTTAGCGCTGCCATCACCTCAGCAAAACTGGAAAACGTCACGGGCTTGAGGATATAACCGGCAACGTTGAGCTTATAAGCTTCAATCCGGTCTTGATCTTCGTCAGAAGTGGTGAGTACAACAACTGGAGTCATCGCTAGGTGAGAATCCTGACGCAGCGCTTGCAAAAATTCAATCCCATTCATCTTGGGCATGTTGATATCAAGCAAAACGATGCGCCGAGTGTCCGGAACGTTATGACCAGTCTCACTTTGGCCTCGCAGCATGGCGAGCGCCTCCAAACCGTTGCCCGCCACAAATAGAGGATTGGTGATGCGATTGCGCTTGAAAGCTCTTTGAACATTCATCACATCAACTTCATCGTCCTCGACCAACAAAATGTTGATCACTTTTTCTTCCACGGAACCCTCCTCAAACCTGAGGCCACATCAAAATCATCTACAGCTATAAAGTTTTGTAAACTGACAAAATATAGTCTGAAAACTCAGTATTTTCATGCTCGGGGATGAATCATTTCATTGAAATCATGAGTACTGTAGTGGCTTATTAAACATAACTATCATACTGACCTAGGAATCATTTGCCGTCATTCCTAAGTAAGAGTCTGTAAGCCCTCAAGCAATATTTATGGTGTGTATTAGAAAAGGTCTATTTAAATAAAAACGTCTTTTGGGTACCGAAATCTATTTGGGCCAAGTAAATCGAAAAGTGGTGCCTTGTCCCAGCGAAGATTCTAGGGTGATAGTGCCCCCTTCGGACTCGACAATTTTTTTGACGATCGCTAGACCAATCCCCGTGCTTTCCAACTCATCGCGAGATTTAAGGGTTTGGAAGATAGTGAAAACTTTTTGGTGATACTGCGGCTCGATGCCAGGACCATCATCAGTCATCACAAATTCGATGTATTGGCCCTGCTCAGACGCAGTGATTTGAAGCTGCCCATCTTCGCGATCGTGGTGCTTAATGGCGTTGCTA
>JBCCNE010000542.1:0-3511 GCA_039026015.1 Cyanobacteria bacterium P01_C01_bin.70
GATTTCCCCCTAAAAGTTTCGTAGACGCTATGCAAAATCAGGCAGCCAGTGCAAAAATTTTGGTCACCGGGGCGGCCGGCTTTGTCGGCTTTTTTGTCTGTCAGCGCTTATTGCGCCAGGGTTATGAGGTTGTAGGGCTCGACAATCTGAATGAATATTATTCGGTGCAGCTCAAGCGCGATCGCCTCGCCCAACTCACGCCTCAATCCAACTTCACCTTTCATCAGCTCAATTTATATGATCGGGCCGGCATGGAAGCCTTATTTGCCGACTATCCGTTTACCCACGTTATTCATTTAGCGGCCCAGGCTGGGGTCCGCTACTCCCTCGAAAATCCCCATGCCTACGCTGAGGGCAATCTCTCGGGCTTTCTCAATATTTTGGAAGGATGTCGCCACAGCTCAACCCTTAAGCACCTAATCTTTGCCTCTTCAAGTTCGGTCTATGGTGCTAATACCAAGGTGCCGTTTGCCACTGAGGATAACGTTGACTATCCCGTTTCTCTGTATGCCGCGACCAAAAAAGCCAACGAGCTGATGGCCCATTCCTACAGTCATCTGTACGATATTCCGGTAACGGGGCTGCGCTTTTTTACCGTCTATGGACCGTGGGGTCGCCCCGATATGGCTTACTTCAAATTTGTTGACGCGATCGCTCATGACCGTCCCATTGAGGTTTACAACCACGGCAAAATGGAGCGGGACTTCACCTATATCGACGATATTGTTGAGGGTATTGCACGACTGCTCGACCATATCCCCTCGCGCATGGCCGCCGAACGCGCCATTAACTCCAAAGCTCGCTACAAAATCTACAACATCGGCAACCACAGCCCGGTTAAGCTGCTGACCTTTATTGAGGTAATTGAAGCGGCGATGGGCAAACCGGCCCAAAAAATCATGAAGCCCATGCAGCCGGGAGATGTGGTGATGACCTATGCTGATGTCGCAGACCTGACGAATGATGTAGGCTTTCGGCCCGACACCCCGCTAGAAGTCGGCATCCAAAAATTTGTGGACTGGTACCGCAGCTATTATCAACTAAGTTGATCAAGCTGGTGAGCGCTGGTAAACAAGGCTATCGTCGCAGTAACCGTGAACTCAGCGATTCAGACTGGCAGCCAGCCATTCACGCCTGAGGCCTGGGAGCCCTGCATGATTTTGCCAAAAACTTTATTACTCAGCAAAGTGCCGAGCTGGAATAAGGACAAAAACGGCTTCTGCAATGTCGCGTCAAAGTAGCCCGCAATATCCTCTCACTATCGCTGGTGCGATCGCTAGTCTCGCTGAATCAGGCTGGCCTTTCAGATTTCAGGCAAGTTGTTGGACGAGGGCAGATCTGGTGGGTCAACTGATGCGGTGGCAGCCATAAGGCGAGGATAAACCACCAGGAAAAAGCTCATCCACACCAAAATCGGCACTGCTACAATCCCCGTTAGCCAGTAGCGATGAAATAGCAGCCAACTGCCGGTGATGATGCTGATACCCGTCAGCAAAATTGACCACGGTTGACACCACCAGGGCTTGTAATCCCATACAGAAGAGTCAGAAGCAGATGAAGGCATAGCGGCTAGCGATTGTGCTGCCCCATCATTCTACCCATGCATTCCTTACACAGGCAGCGGCGTTTCGGGAATACGGTGCTCTCTCAATGCGGCCAGCTATGGCCAAGATGCCTCGCCCCTACATTCATTCTTCGCCCCGACACTCGGCTAGGGGCCGCTTCGGCAAGACAACATTACAGACTAAATTTATCTTCGCTCCTAGGCGGCTACCGCTTTAGACGCCCTTGTAGAGCACCTGATCGCTCATCGCTGCTGGTGGCGGCGGCGGTGGCGGCGATGAAGCTTGATTCAGTCGCCGCACGCCAATTTGATTGAGCACAATACCCACAACAATCACTGCGCCGCCGACATATTGGGCATACGTCGGCACTTCTCCCAAAATTAGATAGGCGGCCAACACTCCCGCAATCGGCGTAAAGGCAGTGGCCAGGGAAATTTCACTCGCCGTACTTTTTTTCAGGCCCGTGAACCAGGCCAACTGGCCGCCGACCACGATTACTGCGCCATAGAGCAGCATCCAGCGCCACAGAAACGGCGACGTTACATCCATAAAGTGGCTGGGCTCAAACAGAATGAGCACGATTACAAAAAAGACAACCGTGCCCACCAGCATGCGGTAGAGGTTAAACAGACCCAGAGGAATAGCCTGTAGGCTGACTTTGCTAATCAGATTAGCGATCGCTTTGAACACGGCTGCTATAAGGGTCAACAGCTCTCCCCTACCAATTTGCAAGCCAACGGGCATCTGCATCATCTCGGCTCCGGGCGACTGCAGCAGTACCGTTAAGGCCACGCCGATAAAGGAGATGATGGCCCCAGCAACGACCCAGGAATTAACGCGATCGCCCAGCAGCAAGACCGATAGTGCCAGCACCAGCGGCGTATCAATTTGCCCCACCAAAATAACGTTGTTCACCGACGTTATTGACAGGGCGATAAAAATCAGTGCGGGCACAACTGCTGCACTTAAGATGGCAATCACGGTAAGAATGGCCCACTGTTTGCCTGAAATTTGCCGCAGCGCGGCTAGCCGCAGTTGCTTTTGATAAATCAGCAGCAGCAATCCAAAGGCACAAACATTGCCTACAAACAGCACATTACAAAAGGAAACCGGGTTTTGACCATCGATAAAATTGGCGGCACCTAGCTCGTTCAGCCGCCGAGTTACGGAGTTGGCAGCTCCAAAAATCAGAATCGCAATCATTAAATAGACGCGGCCCGATGACGGCAAACCCTGACGCTGACTGCCCATAAATCTGATATCTCGTAGAGTTGATAAGGAATCGCGATCGCTCCAGTCTGGTTATCAGCGATCGCCTCTGCTCCCAAAAGCACTTTACTGACTCTCTTGGAATATTCGTGAGAATACCCTAAGAATTAAGCGTTTTCCAGGGAAAATTTCAAGCCTCAAAACGTCAGAGCCGTGATACGTCACGCGGCGCTGTCGCGGAGCCCCAGATCAAAAAGTTAGGCATGCCCACCAGGCGTAATTCAGCAGTTGATTGGCGCGGCTTTGGCGACCTGAATACTCGGTTGACAGGTGACAGACTGATAGCGTCAGAAATGATCGCCTGTTCAACCCGGCGGGTATGATCAGACCAGTCCCCCACTGTTGATCGCATGAGTATCCGCTGGCGCAGCGCATTTCGATATCCTCAAACCACCTGGGTGATTGCAGGGGCTGGCTTGGGATATCTGGCGCTACTGATTTTCGCGGGCTTTAAAGCGATTAGCTTCGGGGTGGGAGCCGCCATTATGGTTGCCATGTTGGCCGCTTGGTTCCTGCAGTTTCGCGGTGATCGCATGGAAACTACCGGCAACCTGCTTGATCGCACCGTCATGCTTGAGCATCTGGATGCAATCACCGCTAAGTTTCCTGGCCTGGAGATGCAGCGTCCCTGGTCTGAAGCTTACCAATGGGCCAGCGAGAGTCAGACGGCGGCGGCC
>JBCCNE010000543.1:0-3510 GCA_039026015.1 Cyanobacteria bacterium P01_C01_bin.70
AGGCGACCACCGACTCCGAGAGTACCGTGCGAGTACCGGTCAAGCAGATCAATCAGCTCAGCGACCTGTTTGGTGAACTGGTGATCGAGCGCAATCGCTTAGAGGTCGAGGTTAAGCGATTGCGGGGCTTGGTCTCCATGATGCAGGGGCGCATGCGAACGCTAGACGGGGTCAACAGTGACCTGCGCGATGTCTATGACCGCGTGGCGACTCAAAGTCAGTCCCAATGGCTGCCGTCTCCAGAAAATGGTCAGGCCACGACTGAGACCCCCCTATCAGACACCCAGCAAGCCTTTGACGTACTGGAGCTAGACCGCTACGGTGAGGTGCACCTGCCCTTTCGGGAAATTATTGAAACCATCGTGCAGCTACAGGAGGTCGGCGACGATATCGATTTTTCCCTCGACCAGACGGAGCAAACCACGCGGGGACTGCGCAAGACGTCACGGCAGCTACAAAAATATCTGACGCAGCTGCGCATGCGGCCTCTGAATGACATTTTCAATCGGTTTCCCCGAGCGCTGCGGCAAATGTCGCTGCAGTACGGCAAGTCAGTACAGCTTAAAACCAAAGGCGAACAGACCTTGGTTGACCGCAACGTGCTGGAAGCGCTACAAGATCCGCTGATGCACATTATCCGCAACTGTTTTGACCACGGCATCGAACCGCCCGAAATTCGCCAGCAGCGGGGCAAACCAGAGACCGGCACGATCACCGTGACGGCCCAGCAGCGCAGCGGTCGGACGCTGATCATCATTCAGGATGACGGGGGCGGCATTCCGCTTGACCAGATTCGCGATCGCGCCGTTAAAATGGGCCTCGACAGCCACCTGCTCGCGGCCGCCAGCAAGCAAGACTTGCTCTCCCTGATTTTTGAACCCGGCTTTAGCACCGCTAGCGAAGTAACGGATCTGTCCGGGCGTGGGGTCGGCATGGACGTGGTGCGCAGCAAGCTCAAAGAAATTCGCGGCGATATCCAAGTGGATACTGAACCGGGAGTCGGTACCACGTTTACCCTCTCGATTCCCTTTACGCTATCGGTTACCCGGGTGCTGATTGTTGAAAGTCGCGGCATGCGGATGGCCTTTCCGGTGGATGCGGTGGAGGAAATGTTTAGCCTGACGCCGGAGCAGATATTGTCAACCGCTGGCAAAGACAGCTTTGAGTGGAATGGCGAACTGCTGCAGCTGGTGCGCCTGTCGGACTGGCTGCAGTTCAACTGTCCAGTGTCGCTAGAGAGCCCCGAAATTTCTCCGGCAATTTCTACGCCCACCGTGCTGCTAGTGCAGTACAACCAGCGACTAGTCGGCATTCAGATTGACCGCTCTTGGGGAGAGCAAGAAGTGGCCCTACGGCGAGTCATGGGCAACCTGCCCATGCCGGTCGGCTTTAATAGCTGCACCATTTTGGGCGATGGTCATGTGGTGCCCCTGGTGGCCGTGCCAGAACTGCTCTACTGGATTGCCAGCTGCGAGGCGTCAGGCTCGATGCCCACCGCCGACGCGATGCTATCGACGTATTTACCGCCAGGCTCCGACTACGAAGCAGCCGGCTTGTCGCGGAAACCGACAGTCTTGCTGGTGGATGACTCGATCAATGTGCGGCGCTTTATTGCCCTGACGTTAGAAAAAGCGGGATACCAGGTGCTTCAGGCCAAAGACGGCCAAGATGCCCTGGACAAGCTGATGGCCGGTCTCGCGGTTGACGCCATCATCTGCGATGTCGAGATGCCGCGACTAGACGGTTACGGCTTCCTGTCTCGCATCAAGGCCAACACCGCACATCAGCAAATTCCAGTGGCGATGTTAACCTCTCGAGGCAGCCCTAAGCATCGCAAGATGGCCATCGAGCTAGGGGCGGAAGCCTACTTTACTAAGCCCTATAACGAGCAGACGCTGCTACAGACCCTGGAAGACCTGATTCAACCTGCCCTCGTCAGCTAGGAGCTCAACGATGACCCAATCTGCTTTGGTTCGAATCCGCAAAGCGCGATCGCAAGAGCCCATCCTGCGGCTCCTCGCTTTTCAACTGCGCCATCACTGGTTTTGTTTGCCGCTGGCGATCGCCCGCCGCGTCTTACAGCGGGAATTAACCCCAGCAGGGCCAGCAATGGATCTGATTCAGCTGCGGCAAGAAAATATTCCCGTTTTAGATATCGCTCAGCTGGTGTACGGCAAGGACAGGCCGCAGCTAGCCCAATCTGGAGAAACCAACCCTCCTGCCACGGCGCCCGAGGACGCTAATCTGTCGGTGCAAAATATCGTTGTGATTGACCTATCGCGGGGCGACCCTGTGGGCCTGCTCGTTGATGGAGTGCCGACGCTCAAACGGGTGCGGCAGTCGGCTTTTAGCCCAGTGCCCCCAATTTATGTCACGACACATCAGCTTCGGGGGCTTTCCAGCGTCATTCAACCGGATCCGCAAATGCCTGATAGTCTGACCCAGCCGATGTTCTTGCTCAACGTTGAGGCGCTGCTGCAGTAAAGCCAATACGTGGATTAGAGGTGTTTAGGGGATGCCAGGAACCCGGTCCGGAGATTGCGACCTCAGAATCCTTGGGGAGATTCAGCTAGGCACTAGATTCTAGTTCCGAGGTTATTTTGGCGTTTCCTGTTCGCCCAGATAGCCGCGGGTAGCAAAGGGAATATCGACGACTTCGGCGGGGCGATCACCCACCATGACGGCTAATCCGGCGCCACCTGCCCGCGTGCGGATATAGCCCAACGCGATGGCACCGGCGTCAGTGGCAGCACAACTCGTAACGACGCCCACCTTATTCGTCTCCAGCATAACTGGCGTGCCTGGGTCGACTGGCTCAGCTAGCCGCAGCCCCCAAAGCTGCTGTCTGAGGCCCTGATAGGTCTGCAGCCGGGCAATGATTTCCTGGCCGATATAGCACCCTTTGTTAAAGGAAACCGCCTGCCAAAGGGTCGCCTCTAGCGGATTGTAATCTTCGGTGAGTTCGGCACCGGGCATCGGGCGACCCTGCTCAATCCGGAGAGTTTGCCAAAAGCGATCGCCCATGGGCACCGCTGCCGCCTCCGACAGAGCCTGCCAAAGCTGGCTGCCAAATTCAGCCGAGGCAATCAAGGTAAAACCGGGAATTGTGAGTCCACTGCCCGCTGCCAGCAATACCTCAGCGCCCTTCACGGTAACGCGCTGATGGCTAGCTGCGGGCATTTCAGCGGGTAGATCAATTCCCAGTTGCGCCAAACAGTCAGCACTCTTTGGCCCCAGCAGGGTAAAAGCAACCGTGGTGTCCGTTTCATCTGCCAGTTTCACCTTATCGGCAAAGAAGATGTACCGATCCATCCACTCGATCAGCTTGGGAGCCTGTCCCGGTGAGGTCAACAGCAGCACTGAGTCCGCCTCAGCGTAAGCCGTCACTAGGTCAATGGTGCGGGCTGTCGAGTTAACAAACACGGTGGGGCAGCCCTGCCCCGGCTGCAATGTCTGAATCTGGTTAGTCGTTTGGTTATGCAAAAACCGTAGGCGATCGCTATCCGCCAC
>JBCCNE010000544.1:0-3504 GCA_039026015.1 Cyanobacteria bacterium P01_C01_bin.70
GTGTTGACCGTATCACCAAGAATATTGAACTCACGACGACCGCGCCGCTCACCGATTTCAGCGGCAAACACGGGGCCATAGGTCAGACCAATGCGACAGGTCAGGCGAATCGGCTGCCCCTTGACCGTAGGAGGAGAAATTGACTGCACCACATCCCGAATCATGCTCATAGCCTCGGCTGCCCGATAGGGATCGCTGGGATCAGGGTTGAGCACACCAAAATGAATCAGCATTTCCGACCCCATGGAGTGATACGTGACTTTTTGTACAATGCCATCTTTTAGCTCGACAATGCCGTTGATTAGGGAAAACGCTTGAGAAAAGCACTCCACCACCGCATTCGTTTCTTCTGGCAAGGCATCGTCCACCGCTTCGGGCAGGCCAATCAAGTTTACAAACGCCACGGCAATTGTGGAAAAGGCGGGAGGAATACGGCGCTCAGAAGCCGTCTGAATAATCAGCCGCAGCACTGAGCGAGGCATGTAACTGGCCAAGGGCTCTACTCGCTGAATGGCGGTTTCAATTTCTTTGAGCAGGCCCGGGGTGCTGCGATCAAAAAAGACCGAAGTGCTGCGCCGCCGCGCCACCGTAATCTCGTATTCGCCTAACTCCTCATCACTGAAATTATCGACAACTAACCAGTGCCCATTGTCTGTAGGACGCAGGGGCAGGCGATCGTCCAGCCGCGCTTTCACCTCCGAGGTCAGTGCTACCTGGCGAATGCTGCCTGCCCCTTCCGCTTTTTTAGCAATGGTGACGGCTCGCCCCAGGAGCACGTGGGCCATACGCTGCGGCGTGCCAATATCAGCGGTAACAAACCTGCCCGCATGCAGCCCCACCCGCATATCCAGCGAGAGTTCCCCACGAGGAGTCGCAATGCGCTGAAAGGGAGCCATTGCCCGCTGCATCCGCAGCCCCGTATTGATGGCCTGACTGATATCACGCTGGCGATCGCCTGTCGTGAACTGTACTAGCAGCGCATCGCCAGTAAATTCCAGCAGATTACCGCTGGATTTTCCAATAATCTCGATCATGCCGGAGAAATAGCTGTTGAGTACCTGCAACAAGACTTCCGCACCATTTAGGGCCTCTGTTGAGCAGGCTTCTAGTAAGGGCGTAAACCCAGCCAAGTCGGTAAACAGCAGGGTGCCTTCTTGCCAGCAATAGCGAGGGTGCCCTGGCACCGGCGGGTGGTCGCAGACACCGCGAGGGACATAGTCAATCAAAATATGCTGCAGCGTCCGCAGATGCTCAAATACCTTCATTAGCCTCTGCGGCGATGGATCGACCCACGCGGCAGCGTACAAATTATCCGGTAACAACCAGCGCAAGTGCCATTCTAAGGGAAGCAAGGGGTTGGTCTGGGTGTCGTCCACGCTGTCGGTCACCTGAGCATTCATCCACCGATAGCCTCAAAACTAGCCGACTGTTGACACAAAATCTGTGAATGATGGCAGCAAGAAAAGCCTCCCGCCGTCGTCACGTTCTTTGATGTGGGACGATTCACTGGTTGGCTTTGTCCATTTTCGATAAGAGAGCACAGAGCCCGAGCAGGCGGTACCAGCTCAACTGCCAGATCTGACCGCAGCGACAGTTCAAAACTAATAGAGTCTACAGCTACCTGCACAACTAATCCGGCTATTATTCAGAGGCGACGTCTCTTGGTCTCTGAATACCCAAAAAAAGTTAAGACGTCACAGCAGACCAACAAAGTTTACGTAGGTAAGGCACTGAAAAAACGGCGAAAGAAGTCGTCAGTCAAGGGCAAGAGCTGTTTAGGAGTTTACTCAGCGAAGGTTTATGAAATCCTCACGCGAAAATAGAGTGCGCTTGTTAATGTGAGGCGAAATTATCTGCCATTGACTCTATGACTCAGCTCGATCGCTTACACATTGAAGTGACGAATGTCTGCAACTTCAAATGTGAGTTTTGCCCTGACGCCATTATGTCTCGACGCCGGGGGCATATGAAATTCGAGGTGTTAGAGGGCTTGCTAAAGGCGATCGCTGAAGACAATCTGGCCCGCATTATCACGTTTCATTTGATGGGAGAGCCGTTTATCTATCCCCATATTTTTGCGGGTATTCAAGGTGCTGTGGAGCGATCGCTGAAGCTGCACCTGACGACCAACGGCAGCACGTTTCACCTATTTCCAAAACATATTGAGCAGTTGGTGCAATCGCGGGTGCCGAAGGTCACTATCTCGCTGCAGACGCCCGATCCGCATACATTTCAACTACGGGGAGCCCCACCCAGACTGCAATCTGAAGCGTACTTTGACGGCATTGTCCAATACGTACAGGCTAATTTGCGATCGCCCGATTCTCCTACCCGCATTCATGTGAAATTTCTAGACACGACCCCTAATCCCTTTTTAGTTCCCCATAAGCCGATGAGTGTTGTGGCTGGCAAGGCCAATATGATGGCGGAGCTAACCGCGTGGGCTAAGCGTTTCCTAGAGGGAATTGTGGAGGATGATATTCACTGGCCGAGCATTCACCGGACGATTCGCCGCTTTCGCCCGGGTCAGTGGCAGTTGATTCCGCTGCATCCCAAACTGACGCTGGAAACTTTTCCGCTCGATAGTTGGGGCAACGTGGAGTCAGATACCGTTGTGCCCGCACGCTGGGGATATTGTAATGGTGCGTCTCAGCAAGCGGGCGTGCTCTATGACGGCACAGTAGTCCCCTGCTGCAAAGATTTTGAGGGCCAAATTCCCCTTGGTAACGTCACCGAAAAGCCGCTGAAGGCGATCTTGGCAGGTAGTCCCGCCTGTCAGTTGCGGCAAGATTTCAACCGCTTACGGATTAAAAATCCCATTTGCCAACGCTGCATGGGAGCCGACCAGCCAGTCAAAGCACGAGTGCGAGAAGTCGCTTCAGTTGCTTATTTCAAAGCCTATAATCCCGTGATGCGCCGACTCTACCCAGGGTGGGGCGAGGTTTAGGTGTAAGGGTGGCTGGGTGATAGGGTATTGGCAGAGCCTGCCCAAAGAGCTTTAGGTTGGACAACCGGTAGATGATATTGTCTTCTGGCAAGTCAGACATCATCGGCAAAGCAGGGAGCTTATGGGTGGGGCCGCTTCACGAACGGGCGTTTTCGACCTCAGTTATCTGTTCAGAGTCTTTCCCTTGGGTCGTTGCCTTCCTGTTCCCGAATATCTCGACGCATGGTCTCTGCTTCAAAACCGATCGTCGAGGCCGCACACCCTCTGACCCAAAAGTTTCCCTGGTGAAGTTTTGCTGTTGGCAGCCAAACTGTCGGGCGATCACTGTGATGCGCTCTTTTCTGAGCGAATCCCAATCACTGACGCAACTGAGTGTCTCGGCCGAAGCTCGTGCCCAGATGAAGCGTGAGATTTGTAATCCCACTTTGAGCGAGACAAGCTTTGATCAGCATTCGACAATTGCCTGCTTCTGGATTTCGATACGGCAGTCTCACCGTGCAAGAAACTTTACTGCCGGAATACTCAAAGTTTTGCCCGTCTTACTGGTCAAACCAGGA
>JBCCNE010000545.1:0-3502 GCA_039026015.1 Cyanobacteria bacterium P01_C01_bin.70
ACCGGCCATTCCACTGACCGCAATGCCTGAAAGCTGGCAGAAAATTGCCCACGGCACCTGGTTGAGCGAGCCGCGTATCTACACGGCAATGGCGCAGGTATTTTTAGCCAAGCATCAACAGGGCCATGTGCTGTTTCTAGAAAGACCCGATACTAAGCATTTAGAGCAGGCCTATTGCGAAGGTAATGGACAGCTGGCCTGGGAAGCCGTGGAGTATTTTGGAGAGGCATTTTTACCAGAGAACTATCCGAATTTGGCGCAAATTCGCCAGCAAGTCAGCAGTGATGACCAGCCGCATGATGTATCTCCAGTGCAGCTTCGCCAACGCCAATCGCTGGTGGACGTGGTTTCTGACCTCTTTGAAGAACTGCGCTACGACGTTCCTTCCACCTTCTACTGGACGTTTTTGCACCCGCTCCAACGAACGGACTTGTTTGAAGTGCGATCGTTCCGATTCAGCGAACAAGACCTCACCGTTGCTCGTCAGTTTGACGCGATTCTACACGGTGGCTACGTGTCGATGCTACGGCGTCTGATTGACAGTATTTCGAGCCGCTATGGCTATTTTATTGAGCACAGCTGCGGCTGCGACAACCATTTAGCTAAACTCAAGCTCTGCGATTCTGCTTTTGAATATGCGATTCCGCCGGAAGCCCGCCGGAAAACACTACGGGCGTTTCTCTGGAGCATTCTGGAAGAGTACTTGCTCTTTGAACAACGGGCCGCAACGCGGCTGGTTTATGCTGACGACTCCGATATTTAGCCAAGCGACCTCTAGGACGCGCTAATGGCAGTCAGTGCGCTCTAGAGACAACCAGCGTCACCGGAGCAATGTCTCCATTGTCTCGATATACTCGCCAGGGGGAATCGCTGCGATGCAGCAGCGATCCCTGGTCGGTGATGCAAATGGCGACAGACGCATCTTCATTGGGGCCGCGAAACAGGGTGGCGGCGGCATCGTCCTGTCCGCCTAGGTCGAACTGCTGGCAGCTAATGCGCTGTTCCACAAAAATAAAAGCTTTGTCAACTGATGCACAGTAGCGCTGTATTTGTGCGAGTTGTTGACGAATTTCATCACGGGCGGCAACGGGGGGTAAAAATCGAGTGATCGCCAGCGTTTCCGAGATTCTTCGCCGTAATTCCTGCTTAATTAGGGTCATAATTTTACAATCCTTTCCAGGTAAAATTTATGACCTGTAGACCTCTTAACCTGTAGGCCTCTTAAATAGCTATTTCGAAAAAATAAAAGCTGTTCGCGTATATTTTTACTCTTCTAAGAAAGGGTTGAAAATCCCTACGATTTTGCCACTGTTTTGATTTACTTATGAATCGTAAAGTCTCTTTAAATAAGGGTTGTTTAGATTTATGAGCGATTTCCTGTAAGTTAAAAAATCATTTCTCTTCTTAAATCCGTATGTTTCTGAGGAGTTTCCTCTTCTTAGGAAATGCTGATTTTACGGAGAGAAGCCCAACAAGGATAGGAATGATGCTTAAGTGCTTCTACTGATAGACAATCAATCACTAATATTCTATAAATCTAAGTGGTTTTATCACTTCAAAATCATAGAGATGGGACGCGAGGCATACAGGTTCAATCGCTCGATCCACGGGAGATATTGATGCGATAGCGGTGCTGCTAATCGCTAGCGGTTAGACAGCTCATCATTGGAAGACGGCGCATTTACGACGTATACATCCTCAACGTCCATATCCATGCAACCTCTTACCCTCAAAGTGGGCGGCATGAAGTGTGCTGCCTGTGCGTCTTTAGTAGAAAAGACAATCGTCTCGTTACCCGGTGTTAGTGCCTGTGAGGTGAACTTAGCTGCAGAGCAACTGAGAGTCCGAAGCGAGGCTACGCATCCGGTCAGCCTAGCCTTACTCCAACAATCAGTCGAAAAAATTGGCTTTCGAGCTTACTTGCCAACGGATAGCAATGAGCTGCCAGAGTCTGAGGCCCAAGCCCAACAGCAAGAAGCCGCAAAGCTACAGCAGAAGCTGCTGGTTGGCAGTATTGCTGCTGTCTTACTCATTATCGGACATGCGCCTGCCATGTTTGGCCTGCCGCTCCCCCCCGCTCTCAGGTGGCTCCATAATCGCTGGATACAGCTGCTTCTGGCGACCCCAGTGCAGTTTTGGTGTGGTCAATCTTTCTATGTTGGGGCCTGGAAAAATCTGCGATACCGTAACGCCAATATGGATACGCTGATTGCGCTGGGCACCAGTACCGCTTATTTTTACTCGCTGATACCGACCCTGTGGCCTCAGCTGTTTACCACTCAGGGTTTGATGCCTGAGGTTTACTATGAAGCCGCTGCCGTTGTCATTACCTTAGTACTGTTGGGTAAACGGTTAGAGCAACGCGCTAAGCGGCAGACTGCTTCGGCCATTCACCAGCTCATGCAGCTTCAGCCTCAAACCGCCAGAGTAATCAAAAACGGGACTTCAGAAGATATTCCCGTGGCGGACGTGTTTGTCGGGGATACCCTCTTGGTTCGTCCTGGGGAGGCGATTCCCCTTGATGGAATGGTGCTAGAAGGTGAGTCGGTAATCGATGAGTCCATGATGACGGGGGAAAGTATTCCCGTCCAAAAGCAGGCGGGCAGCGAAGTTGTCGGCTCAACGTTGAATAAACATGGACGGTTGACCGTTCGCGTTACTCGGACGGGACAGGACACTGCCTTAGCGCAGATGATTAGATTGGTACAGGAAGCTCAGACATCCAGAGCCCCGATTCAGCGCTTGGTCGATCAGG
The DNA here is from genome assembly GCA_039026015.1 of Cyanobacteria bacterium P01_C01_bin.70. Lineage (GTDB taxonomy): Bacteria > Cyanobacteriota > Cyanobacteriia > Phormidesmidales > Phormidesmidaceae > Halomicronema. Next base: position 2,756 of record JBCCNE010000545.1, read on the forward strand.
TAACTCGCTGGTTTGTGCCGGTCATCATTGCGATCGCGGCGGCCACATTTGCTTTGTGGATAAGCCTTACCGGGAATCTCATCTGGGCCATGGTGACCATGGTCGATGTGCTGGTGATTGCGTGTCCCTGTGCCTTGGGGTTGGCAACGCCAACGGCCATTATGGTGGGGGTGGGCAAAGGGGCGGAGCAAGGCGTGTTGATTAAAGGGGCCGAAAGCCTGGAGCTCGCTTATAAATTAAAAACCGTCGTCCTGGATAAAACCGGCACCTTAACCCAAGGTAAGCCCCAAGTGACTGACTATGTGACGGTCTTAGGCGCCGCCCATGACCATGACTTTGAGCTGCAGCCCGCCATTGATTTCACCCTGCGGGAACTGCCGCGATTAGAGCCAACCGATCTGCTGCGTCTAGTCGCGGTTTTGGAGCAGAATTCGGAGCATCCCCTCGGAGAAGCGATCGCCCACTACGCTAGTCAGCAAACAGTTATCCAGTCTGAAAACAGCCCGCTCGAACAATTTGCTGCGGTGGCTGGGAGTGGGGTGCAGGGACGCATTGCCGGCCAGACGATTCATCTCGGAACCCAGCGCTGGCTGCAAGACCTGGGCTTGGCAACGGCAGTAACCACTTATTTAGGAGCGCCCCTGGAGACGCTGCAAAATCGCTGGCAGAGGGAAGGCAAAACCGTTGTTTGGATTGCTATTGAGCATCGCGTTGCCGGGTTGATGGGCATTATGGACACCTTGAAAC
>JBCCNE010000546.1:0-3502 GCA_039026015.1 Cyanobacteria bacterium P01_C01_bin.70
CTTAATGCACTGTTTTCTATCTGTCCTTAGTTATCTGGAGTTCATTTTTCCGGCGATGTCTGTCTTCCAAGCATGACGAGAGACTGATGTCAGTCGTTACTGCTAGGGAATACGGTCTGGTTGGGCAATCTTATTGGATAGTTTGTACTCAAGGTGGACTGTGACAGTCATTTGAGCAGCGTCTGTTGTGTTCTCTTGAGTCCACGCGATTGCAGGCTGAGGAGCCTTTAAGCACATTTTCACAGCATGGGTCGGCCCAATTCGGCGGCCTTCTCAATACATACAGGCTACTTTTTTTCAAAACTTATGATTTCAACGGTTTTTCCAGCATCCACCTCTACTTCTGCCTTGGCCAAGGTGCGTTTGTCAATCCGCCAATTGCAGCCTCAGGTGACCCTGTGGCGACGGCAGATACATCAACAGCCAGAACTCGCTTTTCGTGAAAATCAAACCGCTCGCTTTATCAGCCAGCAACTGACCCGGTGGGGCATTGAGCACCAGACAGGCATTGCCCAAACGGGAATTGTCGCAACTATTCAGGGCCAGAAGCCGGGCCCAGTGCTGGCGATCCGAGCGGATATGGATGCGCTGCCGATTCAAGAAATGAATGATGTGGAGTATCGATCGCAGCGGGACGGCGTGATGCATGCCTGCGGTCATGATGGTCACGTCGCGATCGCCTTGGGTACGGCTTATTTTCTCTCGCAACATCGCGACAGTTTTGCCGGCACCGTGAAAATTATTTTTCAACCGGCAGAAGAGGGACCCGGTGGCGCTAAGCCAATGATTGAAGCCGGAGCGCTGGAAAATCCTCAAGTTGATGCCATCATTGGCTTGCATCTGTGGAACAATTTGCCTATTGGGACGGTCGGAGTGCGCACTGGCCCCATGATGGCGGCGACCGAGTTCTTTCACTGCACTATCAATGGTCGCGGCGGTCACGGGGCCATTCCACATCAAACGGTAGATTCCATTGTTGTGGCGGCCCAGGTGGTGAATGCGATTCAAACGGTTGTGGCTCGCAACGTCGACCCACTGAAATCAGCCGTTGTAACGCTGGGCGAACTCCACGCCGGCTCAGCAGTGAACGTGATTGCCGACCAGGCAAGATTAAGCGGCACGGTGCGCTATTTTGACGAGTGCTATGAAAACTTTTTCGCCGAACGCCTAGATCAAATTATTGCTGGGGTCTGCCAGTGCCATGGGGCCAGCTATGACTTAGACTACAATCCCCTGTATCCGCCAGTGGTGAACAATCCTGACATTGCTGAGTTGGTGCGGTCAGTCGCCTTATCTGTGATTGAGACGCCTGCTGGGGTAGTGCCCGAATGTCAGACGATGGGAGGCGAAGACATGTCGTTTTTCCTGCGAGCAGTGCCGGGCTGCTACTTCTTCTTGGGGGCAGCTAACGAAACCAAAGGCTTGGCGTATCCCCATCATCACCCCCGCTTCGACTTTGACGAGGCCGCGCTCTCGACCGGGATTGAAATGTTTGTGCGGTGTGTGGAGTCTTTCTGCAAAGGTTAATTTCTCGAACATGAGGCATTAGCTTTGAGCATTTCTCGATAAGCTGGGGACTAACGCTCGTTTGCCGGGAGGCTAGGCTATGCACCGACGGTCACTGGGATGGTTAGGAGTCGCAGCGATCGCGCTCATACTATCCTTGTTCTTTGGCTCTGGTGGCCGATTGACGCAGCCAGCCCCGTCATCAGCAACAGTGTTGACAACACAAGCGCCCGCTGATGAGGACTCTGAACTCACCGCTGCGGCGCCCGCCTTCAGCGGTACCTACGAAGATCCTCAAGGCAGTTTCCAAATCGGCATTTTAGATGGCGCGACCACTACGACAGCCGGCAGCGCGCCTTTATTTGTCACGGCTGATAGCAGCCTGGCCTACAGTGTGGTCACCTTGCCTCTGGAAAGCGAAGCGCCACTGACTGATATTGCGCTAGTTGAACTGACGCGCCAAACCCTTGACTATGGCGAAGGCTTTCAGACGCAGACCTTTACGTCGGTGCCTGAAGGACTGCAAATCGCTTGGACAGGACGACTCAGTCAAAGCGCTGGTCCGCCGCAGCCGGTGTCGGGCAGCGTCTTGGCCAGGCAGCAAGGGGCTGCCGTTTACTTGCTAGTGGTCGCAGCCTTAGAATCAGCAACGGCTCAGGTGCCACAAGTGCTCGTGGCCTTGGCCGACAGCCTTGAGTTTCTATAGCTCAGTTTGCGCTAAGATGCGGTTCTACGGCTTGTGCCAAGAATCTCTATTGACCTAGGTTTGAGGGCTAGTCTGTGGTCAACACAAATGCCGAAGTGACCCGCCTCAAAGATTTGATGCCGGCCTCGGCGCGCATGAAAACTCGTATTGTTATCGACGATCGCCAATCGAGCGTAGTTACCACACCGTTTCCGCGTCCTTGGCATAAGAGTCACACCATCACGCTTAACTGGCAACTCTGGCAAGAACTCACGGCTTCCCAGCGCGACCTGTTATTTTTGCACCATGTCTCCTGGTTAACGTCGGTGCGCCTGGTGAAACCCGAGCTGTATCAGGGCGTCGCCGCCGTGGGCTTACTGGGCACCGTGTTTGAACTCTTTCAGACTGATGCGGTGGGTATTTTGGCCGCTGGAGGCTTAACGGCGATCGCTGCTAGCCAAGTCTGGCGCTCCAACACTGGGAACCAGGCTAAGCTCAATGCCGACGATGCTGCCATTCGGGTGGCCCAGCGCCGGGGCTACTCTGAGCGCGATGCCGTGCGGCATCTGCTAGAGGCGGTAGAAGCGGTGCCGCTGATTGAGGGGCGCGGCGGAATGAACTACCCAGAGCTGTTACGAACGCAGCAGCTCAAATCGCGCTTGGGCACAGTGAATGTGCCGCCGCCAGAACGGATCCGGACGCAGTAGTAATCGAGCTGCTGATACCTGGTCGGCGATCGTGGATACGCTGCACTGAAGATAGCATACCGACCTACTTTCTAAAGCTGTAAATGAGGAGATGTAAGCAGTGTCAGCTAGTCAGTCTCGAAGCCAAAATTGCCCCCCCCTAAAATCGCCATTCGAGAGAGTTTATGACTGCTGATTTTTCTGATCCAACTGCCTTTAACTTCGATGCGGCTCAGCGAACAGCACTACTCGATGCCGTTATTAAAACGCTCGACCATTACGTTTTTCCAGAAGTGGCCCAGCAGCTGCAAGCCGACATTCAGCAGCGGCGTCAGGCTCAGGGATATGAAGATGTGACCGGGGGCGAGCAGTGCGCCGAAATTTTGACTCTGCAGCTCCAGGAACTCTCCAGCGATCGCCAGCTCAGGGTGCATTTCAGTCCGCAACCGTTGCCTCACCTCAATCCCGATGCGGTCCCCACACCAGAGGCGTTGGCGGCAGAGCAGCACCAAAGCAGTCTACGCAACTTCGATATCAATCGAGTTGAACGCCTGCGGGGCAACGTGGGCTACCTCGAACTTTACGGATTTGAGCCCCCCGAATTTGCCGGGGCGACGATCGCCGC
>JBCCNE010000547.1:0-3501 GCA_039026015.1 Cyanobacteria bacterium P01_C01_bin.70
GACAGGTCAGGTAAATGAGCCGTCAGCCAGCGATCAAGCCGCGACGGTTCTGCTGTTTCGACGGTGAGCTGTAGAGTTGTGTCAGAAATGGGAGGCGGTGAAATTCAACAGGAAGCAACTTTAGCATTTTGGGCGATCGCCTTGAGGCAAGACCCCCTTCTTTAAGGCCAGATTTTAGCCTCCGATAGTGCTATGGCCAGTCTCCGGCGGCGATGAGTGGCCGTGACCTTCGACTGTGGCAAATGCCTTTTCGAGGACTTCGCGACCAGCACCGGGTAGGCAGGCAGTTTCGGTAATCAGGCGTCGCCAACTGCGGCTCCCTGGCTGGCCGTGAAAGAGCATTAGCATATGGCGGGTGATGCTGTTGAGTTTTAGCCCCCGGCTCGTCCAGTAATCGACGTAGGGCAGCATGGCGTGAACAACCTGAGATCGCCGCTTCACCGCCCGGTCATCACCAAAAAACTGGCGGTCGACGTCGGCAAAGAGATACGGCATATCGTAGGCAGCGCGGCCGATCATCACCGCATCTACTTGGTTGAGGTGAGCTTGGGTCTGTGTCAGGGTTTTGATGCCGCCGTTAATTTCAATCCACAGGTGCGGAAAGTCGCGCTTGAGGCGATACACGTCGGCGTAGCGCAGAGGCGGAATATTGCGATTTTCCTTAGGGCTGAGCCCCTGTAGCCAAGCCTTGCGCGCATGGACAGTAAAGCGCTGACAGCCTGTAGCCGCCACCGTTTTGACGAAATTCGCCAAATGCCTATAGCTGTCCAAGTCGTCAATTCCAATGCGATGTTTGACGCTGACGGGAATCGGGGTCGCCGCCATCATCGCCGCTACGCAGTCCGCCACGAGTTCCGGCTGAGTCATCAAACACGCGCCAAAGTTGCCGTTTTGCACGCGATTGCTGGGACACCCCACATTCAAATTGATTTCGTCGTAGTTATAATCGGCGGCAATGCGAGCACATTCGGCCAGTAGTTTGGGGTCATCGCCCCCAACTTGCAGCACCAAGGGTTTTTCAACTGGCGAAAAACCGAGGAGATGGTCGCGATCGCCGTGCATAATTGCCTGAGCCGTCACCATCTCGGTATAGAGCAGCGATCGCCGAGTAATTTGTCGCATAAAGTAGCGGTAGTGGCGATCTGTGCGGTCCATCATGGGCGCGATGCTGACAGGGTAACCCACGATGGAAGTCGCACCAGTTGATTCAGGCTGGCGGACAAAAGCAGACATGAGACTCAGGCAAATGGGCTTTTCAATTTAACCTACGGTCGTCAGTTTGAGAACAGACACAGCGGCAATTTTCACGTGTCCAGCACTCACTTCACGAACAGCTCACTCTAACAAGTGTAGGCTGCTCAAACTCAGCTGACTGAACTCTGACGACCTGGCAGGACTAAGAGCAATCACGCTTTTCCTGAATCCGCGTTGCTGTAAGCAATATTTTTCCTGCTAGCATTGCAGCCCCGAAGCCATTGTCGATATTCACCACGCCGATGCCCGTGGCGCAAGAATTTAGCATCGTCAGCAGCGCCGACAATCCACCAAAATTTGCACCATAGCCCACACTTGTCGGCACCGCCACAATCGGGCAGTCCGAAAAGCCTGCAACCACGCTGGGCAGCGCTCCTTCCATCCCGGCCACCACAATCAGTACGTCCGCTTGGGCGACGACATCGCGATGCCGCAGCAGCCGATGAATGCCTGCGACGCCCACGTCCCACAGTCGGAGCACCTCAAAGCCGCACAGTTCAGCGGTAATGGCGGATTCCTCAGCTACCGGCAAATCTGCCGTACCGGCGGTCAAAATGCCGATCATGCCGGAATGTCGAGGACGCAGATTCATTGGCACCAGCGCACAAATTCGCGCTGTTTCGAAGTACATGGCCTCTGGCAGAGCTTGCCGAATCTGTCGTGCCACCCCCGGTTCAATGCGAGTGGCCATGACGACGGGTGCGCGATCGCGCATTGCTCGCATAATCCCCACAATCTGTTCGACGGTTTTTCCTGGCCCCCAAATCACTTCAGGAAAGCCAGTGCGCAGTAAGCGATGATGGTCTACCTTGGCAAAATCTTCAACCGGCTCAAATTCCAAATACTTCAGCTTCTCAAACGCTGCTTGAGGGCTAACTTGCCCGGCCGCGATCGCTTCTAATAACTGTTGTAACGCTTCTGACTGTGTCACTCAACATCCCTAACCAAAACGCTTCTAGCCTATCGCGATGGAAAAGGATTGGGCGACTGCTGGGTATGCGGGTGAGGTCGGTGGCATGGGTGAGGGGTGGGGTCATGTTGAGAGAAACGGCTGTGCGCCTGCACGCAGGGAGCCTGCTGGAAGGGCTCTGGGTTAAGCGGTTTTGGAGTTGAGATTTTGTCTGCCGGTTCGACTCTACGAGAAAGGCCCGGTTCGAAGCGCTTAGATCTTTGTTTTCTGCGCGCCGCACTCTGCATGCTGGCCAAGGCTAAATGATGTCAGCGTTGTCTTGTAGCGTCTTTAAATTAGTTTCGGGGGCATTTGGGGTATCGGTTTCGTCGACAGCACTGGGCAGATCTATCGCATCTTCAGCCGCTACCGCAGTGTCACTCTCTTTTGATGCTCCCTCTGAAGCTGTAGGAGCTTGCGCCGACTCTGGACTCGCCTCATCTGCGACAGCGGCGTCTGTGGTTTCGCTCAGGGGCAAATCGTCAGCTCGCTCGTCTGCCAGGTCGCTGGAGTCATCGTCTGAGGTGGTCGCGGGCAAATCGTCAGAAGGCCCTGGTGCATCCACCTCAACTTCATCAGTCGTGCTCGCTTGACTGCTTGAACGGGACTCAGACAGCTCCTCTGGCATGGTCTGATCTGTGCTATTTTCCATTGTCTCTACTGCCGGCGTTTCCTGCTCTGGTTCTGAGAGCATGTCGGTCTTAGGGATATTTATGTTTGATTCATCCGAGGAGTTGGTCGGGGCATTAGCATCAATCGCCGAAGCGGGCAGTTCAACCTCATTATTCACATCGGCTCCACGATCAGATGTCGATGTGGCATCAGTTTCTGCTTGGGTCGGGGCAGACTCAACAGCCGAATCTTGATCAGACACTGCCTCGGCGGCCGGGGCAGATGAGGTGGTCGGCTTTTCAGATGGCGAAATTGCGTCTTCGTCGGTCTCACCGGTTGCACCCTGGGGTTCTGCGATTGTTTCAGGTCCGGCTTCGCCAGGGTTCTCGATCGTGAGCGTGGGAGGCTCATAATTAGGGTCGATGAGTACCTTTGCCTGATCCAGCGGAATTTCGCCCCGCACCAGTCGCGATAAGCCATCATTGCCTCCCGGCTGATAATCAATGACGCGAATGTTGGTATTAAGCGCGTTATCGATTAAGTTACCGTTTTCATCAATTAATTCCAGCTTGATCCAGTTTTTGCCAAGGCGAAAGCCTTTCAGGTAAATCGGCTGCCAACGGTCAAAGACAAATGATTCTCCGTTCACTGTGCAGCGGATGCGCCAGTCGCTGACTGTTTCATCA
>JBCCNE010000548.1:0-3480 GCA_039026015.1 Cyanobacteria bacterium P01_C01_bin.70
AAGGGCGGCCGTCATTTAGATTGCCAATGCTTTGATAGCCAGGGTTTCAGCCCCTAAGTAATGACATTGGGGCAGGTATGATAATGCTTATCCCATCAGGTTTTGGCATTAATCGATGATACGCCCTCAACAGGTAATGATGCACTGTAGTGGTGAGTAAAGTTCCACAGCAGACCGATTTGGTTGCGGAGACTGTGTGAGAACCTAGGCTCTGCCTGACAAATCTCGCTAGGCGCTAGCGCAACGCCCAGTTGCAGGGCGCAATATAGCTAATTTTGCCACTATCTTTGCTCACCACTCAATGCCGCTCCTGTGGCCGCCCGCTTCGGTCAGCTGCCCACGCATCGGCAAGTAATTGGCGTGACAAATAATACTCAGACTACCGACTCTGGCAAGTGTAATGATCGGCCCCAGGATTGGTTTTTGAACGCTTTTATTTTGATCTTGACCTCAAGTAACCAGGCCGAAACTTATTAGCGCCAGCTTTGGAGAACGGCAGATGATGGATTCTGTAAGCGATCGCACGAATCTATTCGTAAATTGCGTAGATTATCCGGGAACGCTACGTGGCAGGTTGAATGAATAAACACATTGCTTGAATGATATTTATAAAACTGTAGACAGCTGCCCTAATTTTTTGCATTCGTCTGAAATTTCTGCTGAGCGATGTGTTTATCTAAAAGAGCAGCCTAGAAACTTAGCTCCCGACGGTTTCTTTACGATCTCCCTGCCCTAGTGCGTCCACATTTACAGTCTTGGTGGCTCTGAAGCGAAACGACAATAGAGTGAGGGATTTTTCACTCCTCTATACTGGTTTTCGTCTGCAGTAGCATCGTGTTGTTTATCCGCACAGGTCTACTTCTTCCCTGTAATGAATGCATCGGTTTTAATTGTCGGAGATTCTGACTTTTCTGAATCTCTGTGTGAGCAAGTACGAGGGCTCGCGGTTATGACATCCTGGGAGGCCCCGGATGCCGCTGCCGCTCAGCAACTTTTAGAGTCAGAAATCCCTGACCTGATTCTCTTGCAAGCAACTCAGCCTGATAACTGGGAGTTTTGTCAGCATCTCAAGCAGCAGCGGCCGCTAATGTGGTGCTACTGCATTTTGCTGGACGAAAGGCTTTGTCCCGAGGCCCACTCTTCCACAGAAGCTCTACTGCGGCAAACAGGGCTGACAACAACTGCGCTAGAAACTGGGGCAGATGCCTATCTATGGGTGCCTAAAACTCCAGAGGGAACATCGGCAGCTTCCCGTGAACATCTTAATCGGTTGCTGCAGGCGCACATTAGAACAGCCTTTCGCCGCAATCAAGCTTATCGAGAATTGTCTCAAGCTAACGATTTGCTTTCCGCGATCGCCTTGGTTGACCCCCTCACGCAATTAGGCAATCGGCGAGCCTTTGATTGGGAACTGCCGCGACAGATTCACATCACCCGCGACCAGACCCACCCGCTGAGCTTGCTGATTCTCGATATTGACTTTTTTAAGCAGGTGAACGATCACTATGGCCATCTGGTCGGCGATCAAGTGCTGAGGATGTTTGCTGATCGCCTGCGGCACCACATGCGTTTTTATGAAACGCCGTTTCGGTATGGCGGGGAAGAATTTGTAGTGCTGCTGCAAAATACGTCTGCCCACGAGGCCGAAAAACTAGCCGAAAGACTGCGGGGGCTGATTAATGACACGCCTTTCGTGATTAGTCATAGCCTCGATTTACCGTTAACGGTGAGTATTGGTGCGGCCACATTGGCGGCAGGCGACGACGAAAAGGGCGAAGAGCTGATTCGCCGGGCAGATGAGCATCTCTTGCGGGCCAAGCGCACTGGCCGCAATCGAGTGATTGCTGGCTAGGCAACGGTTGCAGAAGTCCTTTATCCCCAAGCTGACAGCTAGCGCTACACATCGTAGAAGAGCGCTGTTGGCATCAGTGAAACTACTCCTGAAGAGAGAATCTGTGGGGGGTTAGGATATTTCAAACGGCCGTAAGGCAGCCTCTCTGAGTGCCAAGAATCAGTATTCTTTCTGGCAAACTTATGCTTCCTCAGTGCCGCCACTTTCCTAAGTCAAGAGCCAATTGTGAGTGAACTGTAGTCTGCCAGGCTAGAATTCTCGCCTGCTGGAGATGAGTCTGATGGCAACTATTCGGGCAGTCAGGCGCAGCGGCTAAAGGGAATAATGGCATCCTCAGCGATCGCGTAGGCAGCCGTTTCATGGCTGATTGAGACCGTATAGCCGCCGGTAAAGTCACCAAACGAAGGCAGTGTTAAGCGATTGAGCTGGGCTTCCCAATAGAAGCAGGGTAAACGCAGGCGATCGCCCTTGTCTCCCAACTGCACACAGGGATGCACATGGCCGCAAATGTTGAGCCCGTCTGACACCGGCAGTGGCTCATGACTCAGCAGAATGCCGTTCAGCTCAATGGGCCTGGTGTAACAAGTCAGGGAAAACTGCGACAGTTCTTCAACTAAGGCGCGATCGTGGTTCCCCAAGATCAGATGGGCGTCTAGCTGGGTCGCTGCCAAGAACTTCAGCCAGCTATCGATGACCTCATCCACCATGCCAGCCTGGGCATGAAACAAATCACCTAGCACAAAGAGTTGCTGCGCCTGAGTCCGAGCGTGGGCCCGCTGAAGCCGTTCTAGAGTGGCCTGATTGACCTGACTGGGGATAGGAATGCCGAAATGCTGAAAGGTTTCTGATTTACCCAGATGCACATCAGACACCAGTAGCGCCTGCTGTTCAGGTAAATACACGGCTTTTTCCGGCAGCAACTGCAGCGTTTGTTGATGAATGACTAGCGTTTCCATGCGATCGCCTCTCGTCGTTTTTTACTGTGCCACAGTCCGCTAAATTTAGCGTGACGCTCCAAGGAGTTGTCATCATTTAGCCGTCTAATGCCTCTTCAGCAAGAATTTCAGCCCCTTAGCTTAGGAAGTCAGAACGGGCGCGATAGTGCCTATCCCACCAGGTTTCTAGCATTAATTGATGACGCGCCCTATCCTAAAGACAGCCAACGATGCTTCTATTGCTCTGATGCCTCAGGTCCTGCCGCAAACCATCCCCGTCTTGAGCCTGCAGGCATTCTTGGCGGGCTCCCCGGCTGATCAGCAAGCCTTTGTGCGTCAGCTTGGGCAGGCTTTGGAGGCGATCGGCTTTTTTGCGCTCACCGATCACGGCATCGACACCGCCCTGATTCAATCGGCGTATGCTGCCGCCGCCGCCTTGTTTACGCTGCCCAGCGCCGTCAAAAGCCAGTACGAAAATCGAGCGCTCAACGGTCAGCGAGGATTTACTGCGTTTGGGCGCGAGCACGCCAAAGACTCTCCCCATGCCGACCTCAAAGAGTTCTGGCATATTGGCTCGGAGCACACCGTCCCGAACAACCTCTGGCCTCAAGAAGTCCCCGCCTTCAAATCGACCATGCTGAATCTGTTTCAGCAGCTCGACCGCTGTGCCAGCATCCTGCTCGAAGCCTGTGC
>JBCCNE010000549.1:0-3462 GCA_039026015.1 Cyanobacteria bacterium P01_C01_bin.70
ACCTGGAAAGCTCGCAAGCGGCATTAGCCACTTCTGCAGAAGTAGACTGTTGGTCAAGAGATTGCCGCAACAGCCAGTCGGACGGGCCTGATTAAGGGCAAAAACGTTCCTGTGAATGTTGGTTGATTGCCTGTGCTAGGGAACCACAACACGACTTTATATAGAGGGGCTGATTTCTAGCGGGCGCGTTATTTTTAAGACTTCATTGCCGATGGGAAGTTGTCGGGAAACCCTGAGTTTTTGGCCGACAGTTTTGCCTTTCCCTACGGGCGATCGCGCGGGTGCTCGAGCTACATTAGAAACATGGGCATCTTAAGTAAGGATCTTTACTTCCAGCCGCTTTTCTAATGGATTTTAGCTCGACTGATATTGTCAAAACCCCAGCTGTTCGTTGGTTGCGCCAACATCACAAAGCCGTCTTCTTAACCTCTCTGGGCGTGATTGCCTTAGCCATTGTCTGCGGCTATTTAATGGCGTTGCCTCTGGGGGCAGCGCTGATTACCACAGAGGCGCTGCTGACGGGCACCGCTCCCTTAAAAAGATACCGCTTTGATCGGGCAAAGCAGCCGGTTTATTACTGGATCACCATTGGTTTCTGGATCTTCATGACCTTCACATCACTGGCAGTGGTCTATGTCTGCAGCCGCTAGTCGGTCCCATGCGCTGCCGAAATCAAGTGCCAAATAGCCTACGGAAGCCCTTGCAGTTCCACTGTAAAATCGAATTTCTAGGCAAATTTGCCTGCGAAATGTCCAGCAGAGAGGAGAGAGATCGCCGTGACTAATAGCTTCAACGCTAAAACCACCCTCAGTGTAAACGGCCAGGAGTACACTTACTACAGCCTGCCAGCAGCGGCAAAACAGCTAGGCGACATCAGTCGCTTGCCCTTTAGCCTCAAGGTCTTATTAGAAAACCTGCTGCGCTACGAGGATGGCCGCACGGTGATGGCGGAGCATGTGCAGGCGATCGCTCAATGGCTCGACACCCAGACCTCTGAGCAAGAAATTGCCTACCGACCAGCCCGCGTGCTGATGCAAGATTTTACCGGCGTGCCAGCAGTGGTGGATTTAGCCGCGATGCGCGACGCCATGGTCAATCTCCACGGCGACCCCCAAAAGATTAACCCCCTCTCGCCCGTAGACTTAGTCATCGACCACTCGGTTATGGTGGATAGCTTTGGCAGCGCCGAAGCCTTTGGCGACAATGTCAAGCGTGAGTTTGAGCGCAACGGCGAGCGCTACGCCTTCCTGCGCTGGGGACAGAGTGCCTTCGACAACTTTCGCGTGGTGCCGCCAGGCACCGGCATTTGCCACCAGGTCAACTTAGAGTATTTGGCTCAAACCGTGTGGACGAAAGAAGAAAACGGCGAGACGATCGCCTATCCCGACACCCTTGTTGGCACCGACAGCCACACCACGATGATTAACGGTTTAGCCGTGCTCGGCTGGGGCGTGGGCGGCATTGAGGCTGAAGCGGCCATGCTGGGCCAGCCGATTTCGATGCTAATTCCGGAAGTGGTCGGCTTTAAGCTAACCGGGCGGCTGCCCCAGGGCGCCACCGCTACAGACCTGGTGCTGACCGTAGTCGAAATGCTGCGGAAAAAGGGAGTCGTCAGCAAGTTTGTGGAATTTTACGGCGATGGCCTGTCGCACCTGACGCTGGCCGATCGCGCCACCATTTCCAATATGGCTCCCGAGTACGGCGCGACCTGCGGCTTTTTCCCCATTGATAGTGAGACGCTGCACTTTCTGGAATTTTCGGGCCGCGACCCCGAACGCATCGCCCTGGTCGCAGCCTATGCTAAAGCGCAGGGCCTCTGGCGCGCCGACGACACTCCCGACCCCATTTTTACCGACACCTTGGAACTCGACCTCGCCACCGTCGAACCGTCTCTCGCGGGCCCCAAGCGGCCCCAAGATCGGGTGTTGCTCTCCCACCTATCTGAGCAATTTATGACCTCAGACTTTCCCAGCTTTAGCGGCCTGGAATCCTATGCGGACAAGCGTTCGGTTCCCGTTGCCGGGACCGACTATGAGCTGACGGATGGCGCTGTGGCGATGGCCGCGATCACCAGCTGCACCAATACGTCCAATCCCTCCGTGATGGTGGGGGCGGGGCTAGTGGCTCGCAAAGCTCGGCAAAAAGGACTGACTGCCAAGCCCTGGGTCAAGACCTCTCTGGCACCGGGGAGTCAAGTGGTTTCTGATTATCTGGAGAAGGCGGGATTACAGGATGATCTCAATGCCTTGGGCTTTAACCTAGTGGGCTACGGGTGCACGACCTGTATTGGCAACTCCGGCCCCCTGCCAGAAGCGATTGTGGACGCGATTAATGCCAAAGACCTGGTGGTGGGTGCGGTGCTTTCGGGGAACCGCAACTTTGAAGGCCGCGTGAGCCCCCACACGAAAGCCAACTATTTGGCCTCGCCGCCGCTGGTGGTGGCCTATGCGATCGCCGGCAACCTGGCCATTGACCTGCAGAAAGACCCCATTGGCCAAGACTCTGACGGTCGCCCCGTTTATCTGCGGGATATTTGGCCGACTATGGAAGAAATCCGCACGGTGATGGCGGCAGCGCTGACGCCAGCGATGTTCCGCGATCGCTATGGCAACGTGTTTAAGGGCACTAAAGACTGGCAGGCGATCGCCGCCGAAGCCAGTCAAACCTATGACTGGCAGGGCGACAGCACCTATGTGCAAAATCCTCCCTTCTTTGAAAATATGGCCGCTACGGTGAACGGCAGCAGCGCCACCAATATCATTGATGCTCGTCCCCTAGCGCTGCTGGGCGACAGCATCACCACCGACCACATTTCTCCCGCTGGCGCCATCAAACCCGACAGTCCTGCCGGTAGCTATCTTAGGGACAACGACGTCTCCGTATATGAGTTCAACTCCTACGGGTCCCGTCGCGGCAATCACGAAGTAATGATGCGGGGCACCTTTGCCAACATTCGCCTGAGCAATGAAATGGTGCCGGGCTCGTCCGGCGGCGTTACGCGCTACATGCCCGACGGCACCGAAATGTCGATCTACGATGCCGCGATGAAATATCAGGCCGCAGGCGTCCCCCTGATCGTGATTGCCGGTAAAGAATACGGCACTGGCTCCTCCCGCGATTGGGCCGCCAAAGGCACCCGTCTGCTGGGTGTCAAAGCCGTCGTTGCCGAGAGCTTTGAGCGCATTCATCGCTCTAATCTGGTGGGCATGGGCGTATTGCCCCTGCAGTTTCAACCCGGCATTACGCGCCAAACGTTACAGCTTGACGGCAGCGAAACCTTTGACCTCACCGGCCTCAGCGGCGGCATCCAGCCCGGCATGACCGTCAATTTAGTGGTCCATCGCGCCGACGGCTCGCCCGACTCAGCGCCGCTGCTGTGCCGCATCGACACCCTTGATGAGGTGGAATATTACCGCAACGGCGGCATTCTGCATTACGTGCTGCGACAGCTGCTAGTGGCCT
>JBCCNE010000550.1:0-3440 GCA_039026015.1 Cyanobacteria bacterium P01_C01_bin.70
CTCGCAGGGGTCAACGAAGTCACGCTGTTTCGCAACTTTGGCAATAAATATGGCCTGCTGCAGGCGGTGATTCAGGCTGCGCCAACTTTTCGCGACTTGGGCGAGGGCTTAATGCAGCAAACGTGGGCCGCCGGCGATCGCCGGCAAGCCTTGAAAGAATACGCCAGCGAATGTCTGTCGGCGCTAGAGCAAGCCCCTGCGTTTGTGCGATCGCTGATTGGCGAGGCTGACCAATATCCGGCGGAAAATCGCCAAGCCCTAGGCCAGAGAATTGCTGAGGCCAGTCACTATGTGGCTCGCTATTTGGCCCAGGCGATGCCGGCTAGTGCAGATTCATCAGAGCGCCTGTCGGGATTTCTAGGAGCGCTGCTTGTGGGCTACGTCGTGATTGAATCTAGCAGCGACGACCATCATCTTTGGAGCGATCGCGAAGACTTTTTAGATAACCTAGTGGGCTTACTGTGGAAGAGTACTATGAAGGCTGACGATACCGTCATCACAACGACACCCCTACTGGCCAATGGGGTGCAAGATTTGCCCGCGCCTGTGGTTCATGCCATTTTGCAGGCGGCCAAAGTGGCCAATAGCCAAGACTACGCCATCGCCTATGTGCTGTTCGGGGCGGGGCTTGAACCAACCGAAATTGTGGGCTTGGAGCGATCACACCATCTCAGCGCCAAAACCCAACACACGCTGCAGGTGAGCGATCGTCAAGTCGCCGTCAATCAGTGGATCTGGGGCAAACGCTATGGCTCCTACACCAGCAATCCGTTAACTAAATGGCTAAAAAGTCGTAAAGACGATCAGTCCAGCCTCTTTATTCAAGCTGCAGACGAAGCTGCCCCGGTTTCCTTAAGTATCGAGGCGATTCAGCAAAAATGGTCCATCTGGGTTCAGGGGTCGCCCCCGGCGCAAATCTCCCATCCCAGACAGGCTAAGCAAACCTGGTGTGTCGAGATGCTGACCCGAGGCATGACCGTCGACAACCTCAGCATTCTGTCTGGCTTCACCCCTGAAGAGCTGACTCCCTATATACAGCGAGCCCGAGAAAAAGCCGCCCTAGAACAGGCCCGCCAACTCGATCAAAAATAGGGTTAGCCCGACCCTAGGGCGCGTCATCAATTAAACTCGAAAGCCTTGCGGCATGGGCATTACCGCGCCCGCTCCGCAAAACCGGCTAGAGGCTGAACTGCTCTCAGCATGAGAGGTCAGGCTCTAAATGATGACAGCCCTTAGCAGAGCTTTAAAGTTACAAGTCTGGCTCCATAGCTCCCAGGCATCATCTTCGCAGCCCATTTTTGCTGAAAGCCTCAAACTTCATCCGGATTGCACCGCTATTTGTTGATAAGAACTTTATACGCAATCTACCAAGAGAGAAGATAGTCTGTTGATGACAAGCAAATCCTGCTAACGGCCTGACATCTATGTAGGACTTAATCATAGTCGAACCCGACCATGGCCCCTATCCTCAAGTTTGCGGATAAGCGGATTCAAAGCTTCTTCGGGTAAAGATTCAGGGGATGATGCGTAAGTTCTGCCACATTTATTTGGAGACCTCGCAAGGCATTTGCTCGTCCCCGCTGTTTAGTGCTATGTCGAGACTCCAATGTTCCCAAGAATTTTTTCAGTTTGCTGTTTGAGTATGGGCCTAGTCGCTTTGAGCTTGCCGGCCGAAGCCCGTCCAGAAATTGCTAGCGGTGACCAATGGCTTGAAGGGGTTAGCCAAACGGATTGTTTGAACCGCGCTGATGACTTTATTAGCGAACTTAACGTCCCTAACGAAGCCGGAAATATTGACCGCACTGGCTACTTCGATGACGGTGTGTTTCGCATTCTCTGCTATGGCGGCGGCGAAGACTCGAGTATGTTGGTGGTGTTTTCAGTCCACAATGAAAGCCCCGAAGTGGCGACTCAGTTCTTACAGTTTGCCCTAGAAGAAATCTCCGGCCAAACCGTGACGAGCCGCCAACCAACCCTGTAGACGCGGCTACAGAATCCTGACGCCTGGCTGCACCGCGTTACTGAAGGAACGGGTTTTGCCAGCTGCGGTTATAGCCATCGCCAGTTCCGTTAGGACAAGACGGCGAGCCATCTGGCTGTGGGCTAGGCATCCGAATATTACTGGTTGCATCAGCCTAGACGGCTAAAGCGATAAGTACTGCAGCTGCTGCCGCGATTATAGCGGTGTGCGAGCTTATGCAGTCCGCTCATTTGTACTGTTCTGGTAGTCCCCATGCGTCCCCACTCCGCCGATTTACGTCAGCGCATCGTCACCCTTTACGAGCAAGAAGAAGGCTCGATTCGTCAACTCGCCCAGCGCTTTCAAGTCAGTCCCGATAGCGTCCACTTGCTGGTGAAACAGTATCGAGCTACCGGCAGCATTGCCCTCAAACCTTACACTGGCGGCCCTCAACCCAAGCTTCAAGCCGCTCATTATGCGGTGTTACGGGAGTTGCTTGAAGCGGACAACGATGCCACTTTGGCGCAACTGGCTGAGCGTTTAAGGGAGCGGACTGGGGTGTTCGTTAGCGGTAGCACCATCAGTCGCACGCTCGGCCAACTGGACATCACGCGAAAAAAAAAGTCTCAAGGCGAGTGAAGTCTACCGCGCAGCGAAACAGCAACAGCGCCGGGACTACTGGCAAAGCATTCGAGATGTCGCCGCTGAAGATTTGGGGTTCCTGGATGAAACCGGCGTCAACTTAGCGATGGGGTCGCTGTATGCGCGAGCCCAGCGCGGTCAACGGGCTTATGCCCAGCAACCGAAAGGACGCGGCAAAAACCTCACGATTCTCGGTGTCATGAGCCTCAAGGCAGGCTTCCTGGAGGGTCTCAGCTTCACCGGCGGCACCACAGGCGATGTGTTTTTATGGTTTATCGAAACGCTTCTGTCGCCTCTCTTGTGGCCAGGCGCAGTAGTGGTCATGGACAATTTGTCCGCTCATAAAGTGGACGGGGTCAGGCAAGCGATTGAGGCGGTGGGAGCACGGCTCCTTTACCTCTCTCCTTATTCTCCCGATTTCAATCCGATTGAAAACCTGTGGTCGAAATTGAAGGGATATTTGAGAGCCGTTGAGGCCCGCACCTCGGAAGCCTTGCACACAGCGTTGGCGAAGCCTCACCGGAGGTGAATCGCTCATGGCCTTTCGCTGATCACCCTACAGGATGTGCGGCACTGGTTCACTCACGGTTGCTACTGTGCTTGACCAACCTGCACACCGCTATATTTTCGAAAGTGATGGGCGATGCCACGGTTGGCCCAATGAAACGTGCAGCCGCGCTCAATCTGCCTGTTTTGCGCACCGAGTGGAGTCAGAACAATGGGGCAGGATTCGCCGTTCTTAATTACCGGCAAGCGTTGCCAGACCGCGACGGTAGATAGTTTGCGCATACTGCGTCCAGGAGCCTTGGCCCCAGTAGCGAAAGCAGCTTGTTTCTAA
>JBCCNE010000551.1:0-3430 GCA_039026015.1 Cyanobacteria bacterium P01_C01_bin.70
AAGAGAAAAGCATCGATTTTTTACTGATCTCAATTGACATTATTTTCCTCATACGCAGAGGCATCGTCGGTTTTCTGGGAACAACAACCGGTCTTCCTTGCGTCTTCATTAGTCAAGAGACAATAAGACTGTTTTTTACGACTCAATTTCTCTAATTTCAAGACAACATTATTGTGGGCAATTTTTGTTGTTGAGGTGAGGGGTTTGACCCCTCATCCTGGTTTCTCAATCTCTTAAAAGATTTCTGGAAGGTTTACTTGTTTGCCCCGTGATCGTTAATCTTTCACAAAATAAAGATTTAGATTACTTACCTTCATCACAAAAATTTAATGATTTTTATTCCATAAGGGAACCCTTTAAATATCACCGTCAGAGGTGATTTGCCTCTGTGAACGTCAGTGATGCTAAAGCATTCACACTTTACATGCGAATCTCACAGGAAATCGCCCAAATGCCTACCCAGGCTTGCTTTAAAGGCTCTTCAAGATGTCCTTTGTAAATGGGCTCTCAGGCGTCAGTCATTAGGGTGAAGACGACAAAATAAGTCAGGGTATCTACGATGCAGAAGGTTTTGATCATTGCGGAAAATTCGTTGCAGCAAACAAGACTTTGCACTGCTCTAGATTTGGATCGAACTGTGCAACTGACGACGGCAAATCTGCGTCAAGTTAGCCCAAAAAATCTAAAAACTTTTCAGCAAGCAGACTTGATTGTGCTAGAAGATACCTCTGAAAAGGATGATCCCCGGACGACAGAGTATCTTCTGTCATCGCTTAAAACCACTGGATTACCCATCATACTGCTGCCGCCAATCAACCACAGCAGTTCCAATGGAGAATCAGAACCTTTAGTGCTTAATTTAACTGAGTTCAGCATTGCTAAGCCGGGCTTGGCAGCGTTAATTAACAAGATAAAAGAGCACTATGCGATCAGCGTTCACAATCGTCAGGAGCCTGTCCAATCGACCCCTTGGACATCGCCAAAACTCCGTCTAGAATCGGAGCCGCTGGCAGACAATCGACCATCGATGCCGCTGCAATCGTCTGATCTGGAGCTGAATAACGCCACGTCTTTGACGACCCTGCCGGCACAGTCGTCTACTTCCCCAGATATCTCAAGCAAGGTTACGTATGCTTTGACGGCGATGGGGCGCATCTCAAAGCAGTTGCGCGGCCCCCTGTCAAATATGAACTTGGCGATTCATATGTTAGGACAGGTGCAATCGTTGGAAGAGCGCGATCGCTATGTGAAGCTGCTGCGCGAAGAATATCATCGAGAACTGCAGCTTTTGAATGAGCTAGAAAATTTGCACAATAGTCTAGAGCGAATTTTGTGAGAATTTCGCTCTGCTGTTAAGCCATGATGGCTTCGTCCTTCAACGCTTAAGAACGAGGCCGAGTGTATAGCAGAATGCGGAATGCAGAATTAAAGGGCTTGCTGTACACGGCTTTTAGCCAGCTAAGCGGTTCTAGGGCGCGTCATCAAGTCAATCCAGAATGCTTGCGGTATAGACATTACCGCGCCCGCTCTGCAAAATCCGCTAGGGGCTGAACTGCTTTCAGCATCAGGAGTCGAGCGTTAAATGATGATAGCCCCTAGCAAACTGCAATTTGCTATATCAGCAAAGACCGACTGCGCCTACGGGGCAAGGTTTCTAATAATGGCCAGGGTTTGAGAATATTGCTCGGGGCGGCCCTGCTGCCTAAAGAGCTGAGCGGCTGTCCACAGATCTTGCACACCGCTGTTGGTGTTGCCAGACAAAGCCAGCGCCAGCCCGCGACCGCCATAGGCAGGGGCTAATTCATCATTGATCGCGATCGCTGCGCTGTAATCTTCAATGGCGGCTTCATAGTTGCCCTGCCGACCCTGAGCCCCGGCCCGAGCGCTGTAGGCATCAGCCGAGGTTGGATCAATGGTTAAAGCGTCGGTATAAAGATCGATTGCGGCTTCCAAATCGCCTTTTTCATACTGCAATAAGCCTTGACGATAGAGCGTCTCCGCCTGGCTTTGTCGAGACACTGCCAGCGGTTCGTCCATCGTCGGGCTATCGTCAGCCAGCGCTAGGGGCGTCGCCCCGATCAGCAGCCCGCCGACTAGACCGACAACCAATAGTGTTCGAGAATACATAAGGTTAAGCTTGGGTTAAAGTGACCCTAGCTTAGCCACGGAAACTCTCAATCTGGAAAGTCGTAACGAACTGCAAAAAAAGATTTTTGTCAGTATCGCAGATGACAAATAGCTGTAAAACTGCTGTCACTCAGCCTGTAAGTTGACGAGGATCTCAGCAAAGAGGTCGCTCGGCACGGCTCCCGGAACGAGCAAGTCATTCATGATAAAGGTGGGAGTGCTGCTGAGCTGAAACTCCTGAGCTAAGGCCATATCACGGGCTACAGCGGTTTTCGCCTCTTCACTAGCGCGATCGCGGTTAAATTGATCAACATCCAAACCTAAATCTCGGGCGATGCGAACATACAGGCGATCGCCTAAATCTGCCTGATTAGCGAATATCTCATCATGAAATTCCCAAAATTGCCCCTGCTGGTCAGCCGCCCAGGAAGCTAAGGCTGCGGGGACGGCCTCCGGGTGAATGTCGGTCAGCGGAAAGTGCTTGTACACAAATAAGACGTCGTCCCCACTGTCTGCCATAAAGGTCTCGATCTCATTGGTGGCTCGACTACAGTAGCCACATTGAAAGTCGGAAAACTTCATCAACACGACGTCTGCATCCGGGTTGCCTTTAGTGGGAGAGTTGCCTACGAGAACCTCGCGTCCCAGGTCGTCTACGACTTCAGTAACCAGAGCCTGATGTTCCGCCTCATTGGCTGGCGGCAAAGTTTCCGCTACTGGGGCTGCAGGCGGCTCAGCGACCGTCGTTTCATCACTGCCGCCACCGAAGACACTCGTCAGCGAAATCAACAGCGCAATGCCAGCCACACCGAAGAGGCCTGCGCCCAGCCACAAGGGCCAGTTTTTGGAAGGAGATTGGTTAGACGGAGAATTGCTCATAGTGTTCTGGGAGATTAACGACAGGCGATCGCGATTTCGCTCCAATATGTGGAACAGTCAGAGGTAGATAATTACTTTAGCAAAGCGGCTCTGGATAAAGCTTGATTAAGCTTGCCAAAATTGCGTATCAGAATGCAACAAAACTCTTCCCACGTTAACCTGATTTTCTGAAAGTTATCTGAGAACTGCCTGAGGAAGAAGGGCGATCGCTCTGACTGGCAAGGTTTCGCTCGCTGCTCAGCCGAAATTGAATGAGTTTACCGACTCGACTGCATTCCAGGAGTTTCCAGGTGCCATTCAGGATTGTGGGGCAGCAGTCTTTTCAATCAGTTCAGCTAACGGGGAGAGTCTATGGGCGGGGTAAAGGCTTGTCCAAAAGTGTAGAGAATATCACCAAAGGCCGTGGGCTCGAAGTCAGCGAAGA
>JBCCNE010000552.1:0-3427 GCA_039026015.1 Cyanobacteria bacterium P01_C01_bin.70
CAGACTCAAGCAATATCGAGCGATTGCGACGCGCTACGATAAGCTGGCAGAAAGCTTTTTAGGCGCGATTTATCTAGCCGCTACGCTCGTCTGGCTTAATTGATGACACGCCCTAGGGCGCGTTAGCAATTAAACCCAGAATGCTTGCGGTATGGGCATTATCGCGCCCGCTCTGCAAACCCCGCTAGGGGCTGAACTGCTTTAGCATAAGGATTCAAACTTTAAATGATGAAAGCCCCTAGAAGCCAGATAATCGAAGACGCGGAATTCACTGATCGCTTATGGTCAGGAATCGCCTGCACCAGCTGATCGACGTCGTATTTTTAACTAAGGTTGATATAAAGTTGCTTGATTGATATGGCGAAGTTTTTAGTTGCCACAATTCCTGTTGTCGGCCACGTCGTCCCCATGCTCTCAGTTGTCGAGGGGCTTGTGAAAGCTGGCCATGAGGTGTGGTGGTATACCGGTCAGCTGTTCGAAGCTCGCGTGCAGGCAACTGGCGCGCGTTTTGTGGCCATGCACCAGGGGTTGGATTATTCAATCCTAGAAAACGTTCCTGCCGCTATATCAGCAGAAAGAGCCTCACTCAAAGGCTTAGCTCAGCTCAAGTTCGACCTCAAGGTATTCTTTGTCAAAGCCGCAGTTGGCAATACCCAAGACCTGCTTGAGGTGTTGAAAGACTTTTCTGCTGACGTTATTTTGTCCGATTCATTCTTTATTGCAGCGGCTTGGATAAATGAACTCAAAGGTATTCCGTGGGCGCAACTCGGCATTTCTGTCTTGACGTTACCGAGCGCCAACACTGCTCCCTTTGGTCTCGGTCTCAAGCCCAGTGCCTCTCTCATCGGGAGGCTCAGAAACCGGTCGCTCCATAGCTTGCTCCAGAACTTTGTGTTTCGAGACGTTGGCACCTGTATCAATCAGGCGCGGGCTGAGTTTTCGCTACCGCCTACGCCGACAGGCGTGTTTGATCTGCTTTCCCCCGATCTTTACTTAGCGGGTACGGTGCCTGCTTTTGAATATCCCCGCGATGATTTACCGCCCCAGGTCCACTTTATTGGCCCGCTGCTTTCCCAGACCGTAAAAGAGTTTACGCCCCCCTTGTGGTGGGAAGATTTGCAGCAGGGGAAACCCATTGTCCATGTGACTCAGGGAACAGTCGCCACCGATCCACAGGACTTACTCATACCTACAATGCAGGCCTTAGAACAAGAAGATGTGCTAGTGATTGCCACAACTGGAAGCAGCTCCTCAGAAGCGCTCAAAGACTTCGCTATCCCAACAAATGCCAGAGTTGAACCATTTATCCCGTATCACTATCTGTTGCCCCATGTCGATGTGATGGTGACAAATGGTGGTTATAACGGTGTCCAAATGGCTTTGGCTCAAGGAATTCCTCTGGTTGTAGCCGGGAAGTCAGAGGACAAGCCGGAAGTCTGTGCTCGGGTGGAGTGGTGCGGCGTCGGAGTTGATTTGAAAACGAAAACGCCCCAACCCAAGAAAATTCGGCAAGCGGTGAAACGGCTCTTGGGTGACGAGTCGTTTCAGCGGAATGCTGAGCGATTGCAGGCTGAGATTGAACAGTCTCAAGCAGCAGAGCAAGCCGTTGCTCTTGTGGAGAAGCTGCTTATGACCGGGTAGATCGTTCGGTCGTCGGCTAAAGGTGATGGAACCGAGTTCGATCGCTAAGGTCGGCGCGGCATCCTCACAGACATCCTTGTATTGGGAAAACGAGACGACCGGGATAGGGCGCAAGGTCTGGAGCCGCGATCGCATTTATAAATCTGTTGCCGCATCAAGGTTGTGTACCGAAGGCCACCCCGGCCTTGATTGAGAATTCTCGCATCGCCGCCTCGGACAATTCTTGAATGGCAGCCGCAATATTCGCCAGATAAACTAATGACTGTCATTCTTTAGGGAGCTAATGCTTCGGCAGCTGAGGTTTCAGCCCCTTGCGGATGACGTGGAGACGGGCACGGTAATACTGTCAATGACATACGATTACATCGTCGTGGGCCGAGGATTAATGGGGGCGGCTGCCGCCAGGCATCTGTCGAGTTGGGGACACCGGGTGGCTTTAATCGGCCTTGATGAACCGCCCAACCGCAAGACTCATCCAGGCATTTTCGCCAGTCATTACGACGAAGGCCGCATCACCCGCATCATTGACCCCGATTATCAATGGGCGCAGTTTGCCCAAAAAGCGATCGCCCGCTATCGTCCTTTAGAACAACAAACAGGCATCACATTCTACGGAGAAGTGGGCCATTTAGCGGTAGGAGAGCCCCAGGGCGAATCAGCGGCCTATCTAGCAGCCCTCCAAAATACGGCTGACCGTCTTGATGTGCAAGTGCAGCTTCTCAAAGGCAAGGAGCTGCGATCACGCTTCCCTTATTTCAGTATTTCAGCTCAAACGGGTGGATAACCCACTGCTCATCTATCCACAGCGATAGTTTGAGAGAATGGAGAGACCTAAAAATAGGGAAGATGTCTTCTCCCCACCGAAAAAAATGTTGCCCCATTCTACCAAACGCTCCTCCGTCACCATCTGAGCGAAAGCCAGTATCTCACGTTGGAACTCCTATTGCTATTGATACAGACTCACCGCTGCGTCACGCTGTCGAAGCTGTCCAGCGTCTTTCCTCAACCGATTCAAAAAAAAGTCGCCTGCGAAATCTACAGCGATTTCTCACGCTGTCTCAATTAACAGTCAAACTCCTTTGGTTTCCACTGCGCAAATACTGGATTCGACAAGTGGAACAGGGGACAGCCTTAAATCGTCATCAACACCCATCAGAACGGTTCTTATTCTGCTTTATCTCTCCAGAGTGATTAAAGAAGGATACAAGCCGAGGCCAAAGTCGCTCTGGCGAGGATAGGCGTCATTGTGCTGGTCAATACGTCCGGCATAAGTATCGATACCGAGAGTTTTGAGCTGTTGTCCAAACCGCGTTGCGAAGCTGTAGGCGATTTGCCTTCGGCAAGGCTGCGCCAACGCTACGAGTAGCCTGAGAGCCAGGAAACGCGCGTCATTGACGCGGGTAGCTTCTAGGTGATAACCGCCACTTTTGCAGTCTTTGAAGAATTGCTCGATGCCCCAGCGACATCGATATTGCCTGTGAACAGGCAGTTCGGACATTTTCAGCTAAGTTAGCGAAGTTTGACTTGAAAGAGTATCTATGGGTGCCGCCTATCCAATTGAGATGCGACCAAAAGCGTTAGCCGCCGTTGACCGCGGTGAACAGAAGCGGCCCGTGAGTCGGAGGTTGGGCATCAGCTGCAACCCGCTCGATGCATGGTTGAAACTGCGTGAAGCGACGGGTCAGGTCTCGCCCAAGCCCTATCGCCGTCGCGGACCCGTCCCCAACATGGCGGATTGGGTCTAGTTTCGGCGCTTTGCCGAACCCCGTGGCCATCTGACCCAGCC
>JBCCNE010000553.1:0-3416 GCA_039026015.1 Cyanobacteria bacterium P01_C01_bin.70
CTGTCGCAGATACAACCGCACCTGCACATCCAAATTGCTGAACGGTTCGTCAAGCAAAATCAACGCGGGTCGAGGCGCGATCGCGCGTGCTAGAGCCACCCGCTGCTGCTGTCCGCCAGACAGCTCATGGGGAAAGCGCTTGGCAAACCTCTGCAGCCCGACGAGGGCAATCGCGCGTTCTGCTTCTGTGCGGATGTCAGCAGCAACTAATTTACCCTGCCGGGCAAGTATCTTAAGCCCAAACGCCACGTTATCAAACACCGACAAGTGGGGAAACAGCGCATAGTCTTGAAAAACCACCCCCACATCCCGGCGTTCCGACGGCACCCAGACGCCCTTGTCACAAACGACCTGTCCCGACAATTCCACAGCCCCCGATTCAGGACGTTCAAATCCGGCAATCAACCGCAGCAGGGTCGTTTTCCCGCAGCCGGAGGGGCCGAGCAGTCCCAACAAGTCACCTTGCGGCAGGGCAAGGCTCACCGTATCAACGGCAGGCATGGGCTGACCGGCAAACTGCTTGACTAAGCCAATCAGCTTTAAGATGACTGCTTGGTTCATAAATTAAAACTCATCCAGCCGCTGCGCTGCCCTTGCCAATTCCCTTCAACAATAATTTGTACGATACGGCGATCGCGTCTGTTCTCCAAATTTCACGCCTGACGGTACCGGCTAGTTTAGCTAGACGATTGCGGCTCTAGCCTTGAGTGCTAAATCTATAGGTCGTACTGCCGTCCCCGCCAGGTTTTAGGTGTCCGCAGGGAGGATAGCCAAATCCGCAGGACGGCCAGGGGATCGGCGAGGGGAGACAGCCAAAAGGCCCAGCGATTAGGCGCTTGACTCAGGTCATAGGAAGACAGAATTGCCAACTGCATGGCAATCCGGGCAGCAATCAGACTGGCATTCAGCCCTAAGCTCAACTGCACAGGCAGCGTGGGATTTTCGGACGTCAGCCCCCACAGCAAAATTGGCAGGACAAGCCACGGTAGCGCCTGTACACAGGTCAAAAACCAGAGGTCGCCGCAGAGCTGCCGGGTTGAAGAAGCGTCTTTGAGGTCGAGCGATCGCCCCCATTCTTGCCAGGTCTCTTGCAGCCCTTCATACATGCGAACTTTGAGCAACTGCGAACCATCCCAAAAGCCGACTTTAGCCCCCGTCTGAGCGGCGTGACGAGCCAGCGTCACATCATCGCAAAAGGAGAGGCGGGCGATGGCATATCCCCCCAATTTGTCTAACAGCTCTCGGCGACAGAGAAAGCATTGGCCATTGGCCATCACTCGCTCGGCACCACTTTCCGAGGCTCCCGTCGGGCCAAAGCGATATATCAGAGTCATCAGCAGAGCGGGCTGCAGCCAAATTTCACCCAGCCCTTTCAAAATAAAGCGCGGCGATAACGACACTAAGTCGTAGCCCTCGGCTTCGGCAGTAGCGATCAGAGCAGACACCAATTGCGGCTGCGGTTGGGTATCAGCGTCCAGCCCCAAAATCCAACGGCTGTTTGCCGAACTATGGGTATAGCCGTGATGCAGTGCCCAAGGGCGACCGACCCAATCTGACGGCAAGGGCTCATCCGTTAGCAGGCGAATGCGTGGATCCGTGACCTGGGCATTCTGCACAATTTCGCGGGTGCCATCCTCAGAGCGACTATCCACAATGAGAATTTCTCGCACTTCATAGGTCTGCTGCGACAGGCCGGCTAAACAAGGGGTGATGCGCAGCGCCTCATTCAGCGTCGGCACCACAACGCTGACCTGTCCTAACTGCTCTGGAGTGGCACGACGCGGCTGCAAAGGTGGACGGCGAGTGGGGCCTTTGAGCAAGCGCGATAGTAACACCATGACAGCAGGCAGCTGCAAACCCAGTAAAATCAGCGCGATCGCACTGGTCAGCAACCACGGAGAAGCCGGTAAGAACATGCCAGTTAGCCTTTGCAGTACACCTATCGATCTATTTAGAAACGCCTGCCGGAGAGGCAATCTCAATCACTGGCAACTCCGCAGACATTTCATCGGCAGGGGCTGCCAGTTGCTCAGCTGGGGTCGATAACCAGCAGACTACCGCCGGTAAAGCGCCGACTAGCAGACCCAGCAGAACTGGCACATAGATACCCCCGCCGACGCTCATAAACATGGCAAAAGCGAAATTTGCCACATACATCATCAGCGGCAGCGTCAATTGCTCACGCTTGAGGTTTTGCAGACGCTCATTGCGATGCCAAAAGATGGCGGCAACTGCCATAAAGATAGCCCCCGTAACAAACCAGCCGGCAAAGTTCTCATAGGGCATGCCAAAAAAAGCACCAGGCTGATGCCAATACCAGAACGGCATGGCGGTCTGACTCATTGCTGGATCGAGGACAAAGTCCCACGACATCAGCAGCAGTGCCCCAGTAGCGATCGCCGCGAGCTGACGTCCCCAGGCACGGCCACCAGCCAAAAGCCCCCCCCGCGCTAACAGATAGCAGGAAACGCCGAGATAAAACCAGGACAGGGGAATGGTAAAGGGTACTAAGCCAGAAATCTTGTAGCCCAAACCGTTGAGGTAGCTGTAATCGCCGAAGGGAAACCCGGTGCTGGTGCCGAGTAGTTCACCAAAGAGGGAAACGGCGATCGCGGGTACCATAAACGACAACCCAGCCTGCCAGCCGAATACCCGACGCATGTAGAGAGAAACGGCTACTGTTCCCAGCAGAATATAGACGACGCCACCGCCAGCCATGCTCCAACCATAGAGAGTCGCGCCAGCCGGCAGATATTCCAAAATTTCTGGATGGGGCATTACCCACAACAATCCTGCCAAACCAAATGCCATCGAGAGTATGTGGCCCCAAAGACACCACTTTTCAACGCGCGCCAATCGAGTCATGTTCCAAATAAACCTCTAGTTGCGTATTCAGTCGCTTTAATCCGCCGCCACTGGGAATCTGCAGCATTTCTTTAGTTGAGATCGTGCCCCACTTCTTAGGTTTTGTAAAGTTTTCTGAAAGTTGACGGCTGTTTAATGAGAAATGATTGCTGGCCGCTGCGGTTAGAAGCTGGTATGCCAGATCCGAGAGATCAATTTTGCACCCTAACTGTAATACCAACTCTTGCATACTGTATTTTCATACAGGTGCAACTGATGGGATGATTCTCTTTCCCTCTGACAGCAAGAAATATTTGAAAATTGCCTGCATCAAAGCGCTATTGAGCTGGTTTACCAAGGAAATTCTAGAAAGCCTTCAGAGCCAGACTGCACAGGCATTTGAGAATTTCTTACCGATGCGCAGGTATAAATGCCTTAGCATCACTGACGTTTAAGGAATTGGCAAATTGCCTCTCAGACAGATTTGCTTTGACAATCAATGGGATTCCCGGAGCCCCGTTTCCTAGTTGGTACCCTCTGATACAGCTAGGGGCTGTCATCATTTAACGCTC
>JBCCNE010000554.1:0-3416 GCA_039026015.1 Cyanobacteria bacterium P01_C01_bin.70
CCGCCCCCACGGAAGAAGCGGCATCGACCGAAAAGATTACAGTTCGCCTAGCGCAAAATCTTTCCCCAATTTCTGGAGTCGCTATTGTTGCCCAGGAAAAAGGCTTTTTTGATGAGCAGGGACTGGCCGTTGAAGTTAGCAACTTTACGTCGGGTAAGCAGTGTTTGGAAACGGTGATTGCGGGGGGAGCCGATATTGCCACCACGGCGGAAGCGCCCACCACGGCAGCAACCATGGCGAACCAATCGATCGCCTTTTTGGCTCGCATGGAGTATTCCGATCTCAAGACCCTGACAGCCGCCAGCGCCAACATTAAAGCGCTGTCAGATCTAGAGGGTAAGCGCATTGGGTTTACCGCTGGGACCGGGGGTGAAGTCTACACTATGACGCTGCTGAAAGAGGCCGGCTTGACCCCGGAAGACGTGACGCTGGTTAATTTGCGTCCCCAAGAGATGCTGCCTGCACTTACCGCTGGCAGTATTGATGCTTACAACACCTGGGAGCCCCACATTAGCAATGGCGAGAAAACCCTGGGCGACCAGGCTATTCAGGTAGATACGCAAGGAATTTATTCCGAGACCTTCAACATTGTCACGATGGTGGACTATCTTGACCAAAACCCGGAGGTGGCCGAAAAATTTATGCAGGCGCTCTTGGATGCCGAAGCCTGGATGAAAGCAAATCGGGAGGATGCGATTACGCTGGTAGCCGAAACTGTTGATATGAAACGGGAAGACCTCGCTCCGATTTGGGATGACTATATTTATGAGGTCGTGCTTGATCAGAAGACCCTCGATATTTTGGATGCCCATGCAGCTTGGCGACTCGAAAGTGGCAACCACCCCGATGGCGTAACCAGCGTGCCTGACTTTCGGACCATTATCTATCCGGAACCTTTGCGAGCGGTTGCCCCTGACCGGGTTAAGATTCCTTAGTTTGGGAGGTGGCGCTTAGTGGCCCGTGTGAACAAGCGACAGACGGCTCTAAATCGTTGGGCGCTGATTCTTTCTATCCCTTTATTTTTTGGCGGTTGGGAATTGATTTCGCGGTTAGAGGTGGTCAACCCTGTCTTATTTCCTCCCCCCACTTTGGTCGCGGTCGCCCTCTACAACTGGGCCTTAAAGGGCACCTTGCTGAGTGATGTCGCCATGAGTCTCTCACGGGTTCTCGTGGGGTTTGTCTCAGGGGCGATCGCGGGCATCGTGGTCGGTATTTTGACCGGACGATATCAGTTTTTAGCTAATCTGCTAGCCCCGGTGTTTCAGCTGTTGCGGCCCATTCCACCGATCGCCTTTGTGCCCATTGTGATTTTGTGGTTCGGGCTCTCGGAGCTGGGAAAGTGGTTCCTAGTATTTTGGGGAGTCTTTTTTACGGTGTGGATTGCGGCTCATCTGGGGGTGCAGCGAGTCGATAGAAACCTGATTCGGGCCGCTCAATGTTTGGGGACTCCAGAGCAGAAAATGCTGCCAGAGGTTTTGTTGCCCAGTGCTCTGCCCTATATTTTTGTGGGTTTAAGAACCTCAATTAGCATTTCTTTCTACACCTTAGTCGCAGCTGAGCTGGCGGGCACTTTCTCAGGCATCGCCTATCGGATCGATATTGCCCAACAAAATTTGCAGGTGGGTCAAAGTTTAGGCGGGCTGATTATTCTGGGAGTTATCTCAGCCATTGCGGATCGCCTCTTTGGCGCCTTCTCTAAGAAAATTGTTTGGTGGACCTGATGGCATCACAGAAGTCTAGATCAAAGTCGCAGCCCAACCTGCCTCCTGGTCGTGCTCGGGCAGCCGTAACGCCGCCAAGTTCATTGGTCGAAAATCCACTGTTGGATACATCGTCGAAGTCATCGGGGCGTATTTCAATTCAGCAGCTGGGGGTGGTGTTTGGCACCGGTAAGCAATCCTTTTTGGCCGTTGAGAATTTTTCCCTAGAGATTACGCCCGGAGAGTTTGTCTGTCTGATTGGGCCGTCAGGCTGTGGCAAATCCACCGTACTCAATAGTATTGCCGGATTTATCCAACCTACCCAAGGTTCGGTTTGGGTGGATGATCGGTTGATTGAGCAACCGGGGGGAGATCGGGGCATGGTGTTTCAACAGCCGTCTCTCTTTCCCTGGAAAACTGTGCTTCGCAACATTGCCCATGGCCCTTTGATGACCGGCAAGCCTAAAGCCGAAGCTTACCGAATCGCTGAGAAGTTTTTACAAATGGTGGGGTTGGCCAAATTTGCCAAACACTATCCCATGACGCTTTCTGGAGGGATGCAACAGCGAGTGGCGATCGCCAGAGCGTTGGCCAATTCTCCCAAAGTTCTGTTAATGGATGAACCCTTTGGCGCCCTCGATGCTCAGACCCGGTTCATGATGCAAGAAAATCTATTGAACCTATGGGAAGAGCTGAAACCGACCATTGTGTTTGTCACCCACGATATTGATGAAGCGATTTTTCTAGCTGATCGAGTAGTGGTGATGAGCGCCAATCCAGGCCCGATCCTCAAAGACCTGAGCATTCGACTGCCCCGTCCCCGATCAATTGACTTGTTGTTAGATCCTCAATTTGCGGCCCTCAAAAAAGACTGCTTTGACTTAATTCGTCGGGAGAGTTTATTAGCCTTTGAGCAACAAACTCTAGGGGCTGTCATCATTTAACGCCCGAATCCTTATGCTGAAAGCAGTTCAGCCCCTAGCGGGTTTTGCAGAGCCGGGCGCGGTAATGCCTATACCGCCAGCATTCTGGATTTAATTGATGACGCGCCCTAGGGACTTAAAATCCTGGCTATAGAAATTTTTTGCCTTCTAGATGACTGAAATCTAAAAGGCAAAGACTCTGCCAATGGCAGGGAAATAAACGTGAATAGACTTTCCCTCAAGCCATAGCAGTGCGGCCACTTGTTTTTAGTAGGGGGCCAAAAAGGATGAAATTGAGGATGTCGGTCGCTGCAAGTTGGTCTGCAATAAAAACTTTGCCCAGAGAGCGCTAATGACTTTCCTCCATGCTCTTGAGGGTCTCTTCGCGAATGCGCTCGAACACTTGGCGATGGAGAGCGACAAACTCAGGCGAAAGGGTGACATCCACGTGACGAGGACGCTTGAGGTGAATCGGCATCTCCTCTTTAATATGGCCCGGATGGACCCCCATAATGCAGAGACGATCGCCTAGGTAAATGGCTTCCTCAATGTCGTGGGTGACAAAAATTACCGTTGTCTTCAAATCATCCCAAATATCTAACAGCATTTCCTGCATCATATGACGAGTCTGGGCGTCCAGGGCTGCGAAAGGCTCGTCCATCAGCAATACTGAGGGCGAGTTAACCAGCGCCCGCACAATACTGGCTCGCTGCTGCATGCCCCCCGACAGCTGATGCGGGTAGCTGTTGCGATGTTTGTACAAGCCCACTCGATTGAGGTAGTCATTCACCAG